>SKSP01000331.1 GCA_007122945.1 Ilumatobacteraceae bacterium
CGATCAGGCCGATCAGCGCGCCGAAGGTGTGGGCGTGGTCGGCCCCCGGGAGCGCGAGCGGCTCGAGGTCGGCGCGCAGCTCGTCGAGCCGGTCGAGCTCGAGGTGCATCAGCGCCCGCTGCGCGGAGAGGGCTCGGGCGGTGTTGATGGTCCGGAGTCGTTCGCCCGTGCGAGCGGTCTGCTCGATCCGGTCGAGGGCGACGTCGAACTGGCCGCGCACGATCGCGTGAATGGCCTCGCAGAGCCCGACGCGTGCGATCGCGAACGGGAGCATGGCGGCGCGCGCGGCGGCGAGCAGTGGACCGAGGAGCTGGTCGACGTCGTCGATCTCACCGCGCACGTAGTGCGCTCGCATCAGCGCGTGGGCGGCCACGACCGCGAGCACCGGGTCGTCGGTCTGCTGCGCGAACCGCAGCGACTCGGCCGCCTGCGCCTCCACCAGCGCCGCGTCCGACCCGAGTCCGGCGCTGACGATGCAGCGCGCGGCCGCCAGCACGGCGGCGCTGCGCTCGGTCGACTGCGCGTCGTGCACCTCGCCGGCACCCGCGAGGAGCAACTCGCCGGCGGTCGAACCCGACGTGAGGCTGACCATCACGGCCGCGGCGCACAGCAGGTCGATGCGCTCCGGGGCGGTCGCCGGCAGCAGTTCGAGCGGTTCGAGCAGTTCGACCAGGCCGGCGCCGAGGTCGGTGGTCGCACCGTGTCCGAACCCCGTGATGGCGATGCGGGCGAGCAGCGGTCCGTCGCGCAGGTCGCGGGCGATGCGTCGGGCGGCGTCGAGCGCGGCCCGCGGGTCGCCCGACCCCGACATCGAGTGATGGATCGCTCGCACGATCAGACACTCGGCGGTCGACCGCCGGTCGCCGGCGCCCTGCGCCATCGCCTCGGCCTGCTCGATGATGGTGATCGCCTCAGCGTGCGCGCCCGACCGGACGAGTGCGGTCGCGGCACGGAGCTGACCCTCCACGTCGGGCGCGATCGTCGAGCGGATGGTCCGGGGTGTCACGAGCAGCGACGGGTCGTGCACGAGGATCCGGTGCTCGAGCTCGCGCAGCGAGGGGCCCGGCTCGAGGCCCAGCTCGTCGCGCAGCGCCGTCGCGGCGCCACGGACCACCTCGATCGCCTCCGACTGCCGCTGCGAGCGGTAGAGCGCCGTCGCGAGCAGCTCGACCCGGTGTTCGCGCACGGGCCCGTGGTCGAGTGCAACGGTGAGGTCGGGCACGAGCCGGGCCGGTTCCTCGACGAGTGATCGCAGCTCGAAGCGCTCGTCGATCGCCACCTCCCTGAGCTCGTCGAGCCGTGACGCGACCCGTTCGATCCAGGGCATCGCGTCGATGCCGTCGAACGGCGGGCCGCGCCACGCGGCGAGCGCTTCGTCGTAGGCGGCGATGCGCTGCTCGATGCTCGTCGACCGATCCCGGCCACGCGCCACGAGCACCTCGAACCGGTCGGCATCGACGTTCACGCCGTTCAGCGTGTAACCGCCGCCGCGCCGCACGACGGCACCGTCGCCGAGCACGCGGCGCAGCCGGGTCAGGTTCACGCGCACGACCCCGTCGCTCGACCCGTCCGGCCCCCAGATGTCGGCACGCAGGCGCGTCGCGGAGACCGGGGTGCCACCCGCCGTGACGAGTCGGAGCAGGAGGAGCAGCGGCCGTCCGGTGAGCTCCGCGATCTGGCCGTCGACGCAGACCCGTGGTGCTCCCAGCACCTCCACGATCGACCCGCCCACGTTCGGGAACGGTAGTCCGGCCGGGTGGGACGTCGTGACGCCTCGTCGTGCGGGTCGCGCTCAGCCGGCCGGGAGCTGCCCGTCGGCCACCTCGACGTCGGCCAAGAGCTCGTCGGGGCGACGGATCTCGGCGTCGATCATCGCCCACGTCTCGTCGTCCTCGTAGCCGAGCGCCCACAGCGCGACGCCGCTGAAGCCGGCCTGCCGGGCGATGTCGATGCGCTCGACCGCGCCGTCGCCGGTCACGTAGTGGACCTGGCGGAGCTGGGTGCACGAGTCGGTGCCGTCGTCGAAGTCGAGCTCGTACGCGAACGACCACTCTCCGGTCAGGTCGTTGCGGATGGGCGTGCCGTCGCGTCGTTCGAGCAGGTCGGGGAGGTTGCGGGGGGTGACCGTCACGCGACCGTCGGCGTCGGCGGGGCACGGGCCGTCGCGCACGTCGATCGGCCAGTTGTAGCCGTACACCGGGATGCCGAGCACGAGCTTCGACGGGTCGTCGACCACCGACAGCGCGCCGTCGACCGAACGTTGGACGAAGTCGAGCGGGGCGATCGGGCCGGCGTCGGCAACCGAGAAGTCGTACGCCATGATCCGGATCCGGTCGACCACCTCGGCGATGGTGCCGTGGTCGTACACCCAGAACCCGGCACCGCGCGTGCGGCCGGGCCCGTAGACCGGCGGGATGCTGACGGTCACCGTGCGGTCGAGGGCGTGGAGCTCCTCGGTGAGCTCGGTGACGAACGCGACCCAGTTCGGTCGGGTGGCCGACCAACTGCTGCGCCCGTCGGCGAACGCGAACTGTTCGTAGTTGACGTCGATGCCGTCGTAGTCACCCGCCACGACGAACTCGACGAGCGCCTCGACGTGCTGACGGCGGGTCGCCGGGTCGGCGAGCACCGCCGCCATCCCACCCGCGGGCATCGCGTCGACCACCGACGGCACCAACCTCGCGCGCGACTGGCGGGCCTGCCGCTCGAACTCCTCGATGGCCGCGACCGAGGCGTTGGGATCGAGCCCGATCTCGGTCACCCCCGTCGTGCGGTACCAGAACGGCGACACCTCGCGCATCGACGGCAGCCGGTCGGCGAGTTCGGCGTTGGTGTCGGCGAGCGTCCAGTAGGGCGCCCACACGTCGAGCTGCACGAACGGGGGCGGCCCCGGGTCGCCACCTCGCTCGATCCAGATGCCGACGCCCGTCGCCGCGAGCGCCGCCACCGCCAAGCTCCCGAGGAGGAGGCGCGACCGGCGCGACATCCGGGCGTCGAGGTCGTGCTGGCGGTCGGAGAGGCCGGTGAGCTGCTCGAGCGTCACACCGTCGAGCGACTCGACCAGCGTCACGCCCGGTTCGGCGTCGATGTCGCGCACGTTCGGCACGCCGAGCACCCGGCACCCGGCGTCGAGGGCCGAGCGCACGCCGGTGGGCGAGTCCTCGATGGCGACGCAGTCGCGCGGGTCGACCTCGAGCAGGTGGGCTGCTCGCTGGTACGGATCGGGGTGAGGCTTGCCGCGCTCGACCTCGTCGCCGGTGACGACGGCGTCGAACGTGCCGTCGGGCAGTGCGGCGAGCACCGGGTCGACGAACCGGCGCCACGACATCGTCACGAGCGCGCACGGCACGCCGGCGTC
>SKSP01000176.1 GCA_007122945.1 Ilumatobacteraceae bacterium
GCCCCGACGGGGCGGACCCGGTGGCGACCCGGGCAGCGCCGCGGGAGGCCGTGCGATGGTCGCTCGGGCTCACACGGACGAGTGTACGCCGGGATCAGGGCGCCGTCGTGGCGCGCGCCCGAGCGGTGGTGTCGCCAACGGCCACCTCGACGGTCACCGTTCGGCCGCCGTCGCCGCCCGCGGACTCCACCCACGCCACGATCACCGCCCCGTTCGCCGCGGCGATCGCCTCGGCGCGATCACGACCGTGCTCGGCACCGACGAGCGCGGCGGCGTCGGCCGCGGTGCGAGCTCGGTTGGCGTCGATCAGCGCGTGTCCGGCGCCGACCAGACCGAGCATCGCCGCAGCGGCGATGGCCGTCGTCACGACGAGCACGAGGAGCGCGGCCGCGCCGCGGTCGTCGGGCCGGCGCACCGGTCGACCGGACACCCGGGGCACGGGCACGGACAGTCAGTCGGCGGCCAGATCGGCCTCGACGGAGAGGATCGGCGCCACGGAGGCGACCGTCTGGCCGTCGTCGAGGTTCATGATGCGCACCCCGGTCGCGTCGCGTCCCTGCGACGAGATGTTGCGCACACCCATCCTGATGGTGACCCCGCCGGACGACACCGCCACGATGTCGTCGTCGAGGCCCACCATGAACGCGGCCACCACCTCGCCCTTCTTGCCGGTGAGGCGGATGCCGATCACGCCTTGGCCACCGCGGCCCTGGCGGTTGAACTTGTCGAGCTGCGTGCGCTTGCCGTAGCCGGCACTCGTGACCATCAAGATCGCGGTGTCGTCGCGTGCGACGTCGACCGAGACGACCTCGTCGCCGGCGCGCAGCTTCATGCCACGCACACCGGCCGCGGCCCGGCCCATCGCCCGCACGTCGTTCTCGGAGAAGCGGATCGTGTGACCCTTGCGGGTGACCATGAAGATGTCGTCGTCGCCCGAGGTCTCGATGACCCGCACGAGCTCGTCACCGTCGTTGAGGTTGATGGCGATGATGCCGTCGCGACGGCTGGAGTCGTAGGCGTCGAAGGCGGTCTTCTTGACGGTGCCCCGCTTGGTCGCGCAGAACAAGAAGCGCTCGCCGGCGAAGTCGCGGGTGTCGATGATCGCCTGGATCGTCTCGCCGGGTTGCAACGGGAGCAGGTTGACGATCGGCATCCCCTTCGCGGTGCGCTCGCGTTCGGGGATCTCCATCGCTCGGAGGCGGTACACGCGGCCGCGGTTGGAGAAGAACAGCAGGTGGGCGTGCGCCGTCGTGAAGATCACGTGCCGGACGATGTCGTCGGCCTTCAGCTTGCCGCCGCTCACCCCTCGGCCACCGCGCGCCTGGGTCTTGAACGTCGCCGCCGGCACGGCCTTCACGTACTGCGCCTCGGTCATCACGACGACGAGCTCCTTGTCGTCGACGAGGTCCTCGATCGACATCTCGCCGTCGTCGAGCATGATCTTGCAGATCCGGTCCCTCGCGAACTCGGCCCGGACCGCAGCGAGCTCGTCCTTGATGACCCCACGGAGGAGGACGTCGTCCGCGAGGATCGCCTCGAGCTCGGTGATGCGGGCGCGGACGTCCTCCAGTTCGGTCTCCAGATCGATGCGGGACAGGCGCGTGAGCTGACGGAGCTGCATGTCGAGGATGTCGACCGCCTGCCGCTCGCTGAACTCGTACGGCTCGGCCATCAGCGCCTGCTTCGCGGCGTTGGCGTCGTCGCTCGCCCGGATCAGAGCGATGATCTCGTCGATGACGTCGAGCGCCTTGATGCGCCCTTCGAGGATGTGCTCGCGGTCACGGGCCTTGCGCAAGCGGAACTCGGACCGGCGGGTGATGACCTCGATCTGGTGGGCGACGTAGCCGACGAGCGCGTCGCGCAGGTTCAACGTGCGCGGCACGCCGTCGACCAGGGCGACCATGTTGATCGAGAACGACGACTGCAGCTGGGTCAGCTTGAACAGCTTGTTGAGCACGACGTTGGCGTTGGCGTCGCGCTTGAGCTGGATGATCAGGTTCGTCTCGCCACCCGAGGAGTTGTCGTTCACGTCGGAGATGCCCTCGATGTCGCCGCCGTCGACGAGCTCTTGGATGCGCGCCGCGATCGACGAGCAGCTCGCCTGGTAGGGCAGCTCCGAGACGATGATCTCCATGCGCCCGTTGGTGCGCTCTGCGATCTCGGCGGTGGCTCGCATCTTCACGCTGCCACGACCGGTGCGGTAGGCGTCCATGAACCCGGCGCGCCCGAGGATGCTGGCACCTGTCGGGAAGTCGGGACCCTTCACGAAGTGCATCAGGTCGTCGGGGGTGGCGTCGGGGTTGTCGAGCAGGTGCATCGTGGCGTCGATCACCTCGCCGAGGTTGTGGGGCGGGATGTTCGTCGCCATCCCGACCGCGATGCCCTGGCTGCCGTTGACCAGCAGGTTCGGGAACCGAGCGGGGAGCACCTCGGGCTGCTCGGTGCTCCCGTCGTAGTTCGGGATCATGTCGACGGTGTCCTCGTCGATGTCCGCGAGGAGCTGCATCGCCAACGGGTGCAGACGACACTCGGTGTTGTGGTTGACGAACCCTCCGGCGAGGAACGAGTGGTCGTCTGAGTCGACGCGGATGGAGTACACCTCTGCCGGCTCGTCGTCGACCACGTCGGCGATCTCTTCGAACCGGTAGCCGGAGTCCATGATCGGCAGGATCGTTCGTAGGATCTCGTCGTCCTTGATCCGATCGATGATGCGGAGCCGCTCGGTCTCCCAGCGCTCGACCCGATCGAAGTTGTGGGTCGTCAGCCACTTTCGGCCGGATCCCCGGGTGTCGAACGGCAGCTCACTGCGGACGAAGTCGGCCACGAACGGCACGTGATCCTGACTCAACCGGTGTGGACGGACGGGGGCTCGCGTGACCAATTCGTCGAGCTTCGCCTGCTTGGTGGCCATGAAGCCGATGCGTTGGGCGAAGGCCCGCACGTTGCGGAGTCCGGAGATGATGAGTCGGTGCTCGACCGCACCCGACGGCTTCTCGTACCGCTTGTGGGTGGCGATCACACCGAACTCGGCGAGGAGCTCCTGGAGCTCACGAGCGAGTCGGGCGCTGTAGGTCGTGTAGTGGATGGTGAAGCCGGTCGGGGCGACCCGGGGACCGCCATCGCCTTCGAAGCACGCCATGAGGAACGCCCGTTTCACACCCCAGCCGCCCCGCCAGACCGCCTCGGGTACGAACTTGCCCGCCGAACGCACACCGATCAGCTCGGCGAGCGGGCTCTGACGCAACGCCGAGAGGTCCTGGATGTCGAGCTCGTGGATGCGCTTGCGATCCCGGCGGGTCTCACGTTCGGACACGTACCGCGAGCCGCCGACGACGGAGTCGTACGCGTGGAGCACC
>SKSP01000560.1 GCA_007122945.1 Ilumatobacteraceae bacterium
CGTCGAACACCAGGAGCGCTCCGTGGCGATCGCACCCGGCGCGCAACGCCTCGAGGAAGCCGGGCGCGGCCGGGATGCACCCGCCGGCACCCATCATCGGCTCGACGAGAACCGCTGCCACGGCGTCGCCGTGGTCGGCCAGCATGGCGCCGAACGCGTCGGGGTCGTTGTAGGGCAGCACGTCGAAGGCGAACGGCGCGCGCAACGCCTCGCCTCCTCGCCCGAAGTACAGCAGGCCGCCGTGGTAGGCGCCGTCGAACACCACGATCCGGTCACGACCGGTCGCGTGCCGCGCCAGCTGGAGCGCCATCAGGTTGGCCTCGGTGCCCGAGTTCGTGAAGCGGACCTGCTCGATCGACGGGAAGCGGGCGCACACGAGCTCGGCCAGGCGGATCTCGTCGGTGTGGGTCGCGCCGAGGCTCCACCCGTCGGCGAGGCGGGCCGTGACGGCGGCGGCCACCGGTCCGGGGTCGTGACCGAGCAGCCCGGCGGTGAAGTCGCCGAGCAGGTCGAGGTACTCGTGCCCGTCGACGTCGACGAGACGTGCGCCGCTCGCCGTCGCCACCCGGAACGGGAACGGCTGCAGGTCGAGCACCGAGCGCGTCGAGCCGCCGGGCAGCACGCCCGCCGCCCGCTGGAACAGCGCGGCACTGCGGGGTCGCTTCGCGGCGTACCGTTCTCGTAGCGCCTCGAGGTGACCGGCGTACGGCGAGCCCATCGTGTCCCTCTGCGGCCGGGCCTCAGTCGCCGAGGAGCTGGGCCTTCAGCTCGCGCTTGACGAACTTGCCGTTGGCGTTCCGCGGGAGCTGTTCCTCGAGGAACCACACCTTGGCCGGGATCTTGTGCTTGGCGATCCGCTCGACGAGGAACGCCCGGAGGTCGTCCTCGGTCAGCCCGGAACCGGGGCGCGGCACGATCGCCGCGGCCACCTCCTCGCCGAGCCGCTCGTCGGGGATGCCGAACACGGCCACCTCGGCGACGTCGTCGTGCTGGTAGATCGCGGTCTCGACCTCGGAGCAGTACACGTTCTCGCCGCCGCGCAGCACCATGTCCTTGGCCCGGTCGACGATGTAGACGAACCCGTCCTCGTCGATCTTGGCGATGTCGCCCGTGTTGAACCACCCGTCGACGATCGCCTCGGCGGTCGCGTCCGGACGGTTGAGGTAGCCCTTGATCACCACGGACCCCCGAACACACAGCTGACCGACCCTGTCGGGGCCCGGTTCGAGGTCGGTGCCGTCGTCAGCGACGAGCTTGGCGTCGAGCGTGGGCACGACCGGGCCGCACGATGCCGGCTTGGCGAGGAAGTACTTCGCCGCGTTCGCCGTCACGATGCCGTGCGTCTCGGTGAGGCCGTAGCCGGTCGAGGGCGCCCCCTGCTTCAACGACTTGTCGATCTTCTCGACCAGGTCCGGCTGCAGTGCGGCGCCGCCGCCACCCATCCCCTGCAAGGTGGACGTGTCACGCCGATCCCAGTCGGGATGGTTGATGAGCTCACGGCTCATCGTCGGAACACCCGAGAAGTTGGTGACGCCCTCGCGCTCGATCAGCTCGAGTGCCCGACCCGGATCCCACTTGTAGGTGAGCACGACCCGACCACCGGCCATCGTCGCCGGGTGGAGGATGCAGTTGCACGCCGTCACGTGGAACAGCGGGGTGGGTGCCATGAACACGGGCTGCTCGGGGGCCGGCGGTGGCTCGCTCGCCGGCTCGTCGCCGGCCTCCTGGGCCTTGGCGGACGCCAGTCCGGTCACGATCGTCCAGAACACGAGGTGCATGATGTTGTGCACCGACCCCCGGTGGGTGAGCTGGGCGCCCTTCGGGAACCCGGTCGTGCCCGAGGTGTAGAAGATGCACGCGTCGTCGTCGGGGTCGATGTCGGCCGGCGGCAGGGCATCGGGGGCGGTCTCCGGACGCACGACGTCGGTCCACCGCGAGGCGTCGTCGGGCAGTTCGCGCTCGGATCGGACCGAGATCACGTGCATCGCGCCCCCCTCGCGGATCGCGTCGAGGTGAGGCAACACGCGCTCGAGCCGTTCGTCGTCGGCGATCAGCACCTTCGGGCGTGAGTCGGTGAGGCCGTACTCCATCTCGTGGCCGGTCCACCAGGCGTTCAACCCGACGGCCGCCGCGCCGATCGACACCGTCGCCCAGTACCCGACCACCCATTCCGGGTAGTTCCGCATCGCGAGCGCCACCCGATCCCCTGCTCCGACGCCGTGGACGTCGCGCAGCGCCGCCGCGAGGGACCGCACCTGGGCGTTGACCTCGGCGTAGGTGTACCGCTCGTCCTCGTACACGAGGTAGTCCTTGTCGCCGTGGAACGCCGTGATCTCCCACACCGCCCGCATCGTCGGCGGGGCGCTCTCGAAGACCCGCATCGGGATCCCGCGGACCTCGATCTCGGTGGTGGCGAAGGCGCCACCGGGCGCCGTCAGTTCGTCCCAGGCAGCACGGAGATGATCGATCACGAGCGCGATCATGGCCGCCCCAGCAGCGACGCGCCCAACCCGGTGTGACGGAGAGCACGCCCCCGCCCCTACCATCGAGCGCATGATCCGACTCCGCCAGGTGGCCCTCGTGGCCGCCGACCTCGACCCGACCGTGGACGACCTGTGCGAGCGGTTGGGGCTCACCGTGTGCTTCCGCGATCCGGGCGTGGGGGAGTTCGGGCTCCACAACGCCCTGATGACGATCGGCGACCAGTTCCTCGAGGTGGTGGCCCCGACCACCGACGGCACGACGGCCGGCCGCCTCCTCGACCGGCGCGACGGCGACGGCGGGTACATGGCGATCTACGAGGTCGACGATCTGGACGCCAGGGTCGCCCACCTCGAGTCGAACCGCGTGCGGATCGTGTGGCAGATGGATCTCGACGACATCCGCGGTCGCCACCTCCACCCACGCGACGTCGGCGGCGCGATCGTGTCGATCGACCAGCCGACACCCCCCGGGTCGTGGCGCTGGGCCGGGCCGGGCTGGGTCGCCCACCACGACACGTCGGTCGTGAGCGCGATCGCCGGGTTCACGATCGGCGCGGACGATCCCGGTGCCATGGCGAAGCGCTGGTTCGAGCTCGGTCTGGCGACATCGGTCCGGTTCGTCCCGGCGGGCCCGCGCGGCGAGGGCATCGACGGCATCGATCTGGTCGCCACCGACCGCGCCCGCGCCGGCGAACGCTTCGACTGCGCCGGCGTCACCGTCACCCTCGTCTGACCCGCACCCGCACCCTGATGACTCTGTGTCGCCCAGCGCCGGCAGAACCGGCAGCCAGCGACTCTGTGTCACTCAACTGCAGATCCGAACCCCACCCCACCCGCACCCCAGCGACTCTGTGTCGCCCAGCGCC
>SKSP01000170.1 GCA_007122945.1 Ilumatobacteraceae bacterium
CGTGGGTGCGACGGATTCGGAGTCGGACCCCGGCCGTCAGGGGGACGTCGTCGGAGCGACGAGGTCTCCGATCGGCAGCGGCGGCGCCGTCGTGGTCGTGCCGGCGCCGAACGTGAGTGACGGCAGCGTGGTCGTCGTGGGGACGAGTGGTGCCGCCACGAGCGGTGCCAATGTCGTGGTGGTGGTCGTCGTGGTGGTGGTCGTGGTGGTCGTCGTCGCTGCGATCACACCCGGGATCGTGATGGTCGGCTCGGGTGGCGCGACGGTCGTGGTCGTGCTCTCGACGACCCCCGGCGCCACCTCCGGTCCCGGAACGGCCTCCGGCGCCGGGTTCGTCGGGCCGGCCACGTCCGAACCTCCCGCCGGGCCGGTGGTGGTCGGCGCGGTGCCCGCCGGCATCCCGGGGTCGTCACGCAGGGTGTCGTCGCCGGGCACGGCGTCGCCGGTTCCACCGGGCCGATCGGGCGGCGGGTCCGGTTCGGCGGGTTCGGTCACCGGCGGGGTGCCCTCGTCGTCGACCGGGTGCTCGGGATCGTCGAGCTGATCCGTCCCGGGGGGCGACGGCGACTCGGCGAGCGGTTCGCCAGCGACCGCCTTCCCGTGTGCCGCGCCGAGAACCGTGTCGAGGACGACGGGTCGCGAGACCGTGTCGTCGCTCCGCGACCGGTCGTCCCCGCTCGTCGTCATCGAGATCACCACGGCCAGTCCGGCGGCGGTCACGAGTGCTGCAGTGCGTCCGGCGCCCGACGAGAACCGCTTCGCAGCCGACGCCAGGGCCCCTCCCATCGAGCCGCTCGGTCCGCCCCGGATGACCGGGGCCGCCAGCAGCAAGGGGAACCCCAGCAACCGGACGGCCGGCCGATCGTCGGACGGGACCACTCCTGCGCAGGCCTCGCAGTGCTCGACGTGCAACTCCACCATCAGCCGGCGGGCGTACGGCAGCCCGCCGGCGACGAACCGCTCGACGTTGGCGCTCACCCACTCGCACGGCTCGCCGCCGATGAGCTCGCGGGCGTAGGCGTGGGTGAGGTTGCGCCGTGCTCGCAGCTTGAGCGCTGCGAAGGCGTTCTCACCGAGTTGGAGCAGCTCGGCCACCTCGGCGTTCGACCGGCCCTCGACCTCTGTGCGCCAGAGCGCGTCACGCTGCCGCTCGGGCAGCGACAGGAACGCCGCGCCGAGCGATCCTTCGAGGGCGGCGTCGGCGGGCCCGGGTGTACCGGCGACGTGGTCCGCGGTGTCGGCCAGGTCCAACTCCGACAGCGAGGTGAGCTCCCACTCCCGACGGCGGGACTGGTCGATGAGCGCGTGGCGCACGGCCGTCAGGAGATAGGCGCGGAAGTGTCGGTCGGGTCCCTTCCCCGAACGGAGCGACCGGAACACCGACGCGAACGCTGCCGCCACGGCATCCTCGCGCTGGACCCGTCGGCGGCAACGACGGCGTGCCTCGCGCCGCGCAGCGTCGACATGGCGACGGTACAGCGCCGTGTAGGCCGTTTCGTCGCCCTCCCGCGCTGCCGACAGCAGCACGTCGTCGGTTCGAAGTTCCACTCGGTCTGCTCGCATCCAACTCGGTCCATCGGGCGTACGGGGACCGCCCGGTGCCGGGTGCCGACGGTGCCACCGGGTGCTTGGGGGATTCTTGGGGTCCACGAGGGAGCCTGGGAGGGACGGCCCGGCCACCGATGGATGCAACGGACGCGTCCACCTCGCTCGATCGGCCCGCAACCGCACCGGCGGCGGGGGCCGCGGGTGTCGCCGTGGTGGCGCGCTCAGGATCTCGCAAGGTCGTGACAAGGGTGTTCGTTCATCGTGATCCCCGGACGGTCGGCGACGTCGACCGAAGGACACGCAAGGGAGTCGTCCGGTGGAAGATCGAATTGACGAGCGTTCGCTCGATGCGGCCCGTTCGGGGACGTCGCTCGACGTGCTTTCGAACATTTTTCGGCGTGAGCGTCATCTCGGCCACGTCGCAGTCGTCTCTCCCCGTGTGACTGCACTTCGAGAAGCACTCCCCAACGATCCGTCGAACGATCCGTCGAACCTGGCCGACGGCCGACATCGGTCTCACCGCCGATCGGTTCGCGACCGGGACGACCGGCCTCGGCACCCGACGCTGTCGGTGCTCGAGGACCACCTCGCGAAGGTCGCCTGGAGCCGGTCGGCCGGTCTGCTGGATCTCGGCAACAGCGACGTCGCGATCGTCGCGCTCCCGACGGTGGCCTGGTTGCCCGGACCGTCCGACCATCCCAAGGCCGGGCGCGGGCTGCTCCCCCACCCGATCGTGTGGGACCACCCGATCGTCCTCGCGATCCGCCGCGACCGCCCGGTCGTCGCGAGGTGGACCGCTCACGCCTGGGGAACGAAGGTGTCCGGGGTCGTGCGGCTGCGGCTCCGACTGGACGGCAGCTTCTCGCGTGCAGTGAACGTCGTCTCCGACGAGTGGCTCGTCGCTCGGGCCGCCCGGGCCGACGGCACGTCGGTCGTCTCCGACGAGCTGCTGGTCGAACCGATCCACCCGCGTGCGGCGGCGAGGGTCATCGAACGGCTGCATCGCGAGGGCGGTGAGGCCAGGTGGGCGATCCACGAGCTCCTCGCACCCTGGTTGCGGCGGTCGCTCACCGCCGCACACCGAGCGGTGTCGGCGGAGCTCCGCGTCCCGCGGGTGCTCGACGACCTGTCGCTCGAGGACCTCCTGTCCGAGCTGCAACTCGGTGTCGGCGACAAGGCCGGCCTGATCGACAAGGTGATCGAGCGGCTCGTCGCCGGCAAGCGACCGAACGTGGACGCGGCGCGCTACATCGCCACCACGTTCCGGCGGGACGCCGAGTTGGCACTCCGGCGCCGAATCGACGACCCTCGGTGGGTGGGCCGCTCGCTCCGGCAGTTCGCCGCGGACCATCCGGAGCTGAGAGGTCGGGAGCTCGTGGATCGGTTCAACGAGTCGAGCTGCCTGTCCGAGCGGGTCGGTCTCGACCGGGCGATGCGGGCACTGGCACCTGCGGTGCAGCCGCTCGCCGTGAGTCTGCGACCGGAGCTCCTCGCCATGCAGCCAGAGGGCGGCTTCGAGACGGGGACGCTGCCGCTGCTGCGGCCGACCGCCGGCCGCCGTCCCTGAAGCGGTCGTCGACCGTGGGGGGCCGGGCCGAGACCGTCGGCGCGGCCACGCGGCGCTTCAACCACGAGCGCACCACGGCCGAGCGTCAGCGGGCGAGCGCGGCGGCCGCGCGGGTCGCGCCGCTGCGCACCTCGGGCACCCCTCAGTGGCGGTCGAGGAACGCCAGCACGGCGTCGGTGAACACGTCGTTGCGGTCGCCGGCGATCATGTGGGCGGCGTCGGCGACGTCCACGTACTCGGCGTGCGGCACCATCTCGCGGAACGCCGCGACCTCGTCCTCGGTCACGAGGTCCGACAGCTTGCCGCGCACGAGCAGCGTCGGGATCGTGAGCCGGCGGGCCATCGCCTCGAGCTCGGCGTGGTGCCGGTCGCGGGCGTGCTCGCTGGTGCCACCCGTGCGCTGGTCGAGGAACGCCGGGTCCCAGTGCCAGCGCCACCGTCCGTCCTCGCCGAGGCGGAGGTTCTTGCGCAGCCCCGACAGGTCGGAGGGGCGCGGTCGGTGCGGCTGGTACTCCGCGATCGCGTCGGCCGCCTCCTCGACGGAGACGAACCCCTCGAAGGCCTTGTCGTTCATGAACGCGAGGATCCGTTCGACGCCCTGCTTGGCCGGCCGGGGCGTGATGTCGACGAGGACGAGTCCGGCGAACCGTCGGGGCGCGCTGTCGGCGGCGTGGAGCCCGGTCATCCCGCCGAGCGAGGCGCCGACCCACACGAGTGGCTCGTCGACCCACTCGGCGATGGCGACCGCGTCGTCGCGATACGCCGACATCGAGTAGTCGCGATCGGGCGCCCACGTGGAGTCGCCGTGGCCGCGCAGGTCGATCGAGACGACCCGGTGGCCGCGCGCCGACAACGCGGCGGCGGTGCCACCCCACGAGTGCCGGGTCTGGCCGCCGCCGTGGGCGAGCACGACCGGCGTGCGTTGGCCGGGCCAGTGGTCCGCCACGATCGTGACCTCGCCGGGGCACTCGATCCGGACGGTCTCGGGGGTGGCGGGATCGTCGGTCATCGATCCGAACCTAGCGAGACGACCCCTCGTCGGTGCAGGTCGGGCACGGGGTCAGAGGTCGGTGCCGCAGAAGGGGTTGGGTCGCTCGGCCAGCAGTTCGTGGGCGTCGCCGACGGCGCCGCGTCGCCGCTCCACCAGGTGTCCGGCGTCGGCCAGCTCGCGCGGCGAGGTGCCGCCGAGGAACACCGCGGACAGCTCGGCGATCCCGATCTCGATGTCCGGCTCGCCCTGGCTGCGGAACGACCCGTACGAGTCCACCCGCCAGGTCCCGTTGTTCGGCGAGATGATCGGATCGGTCACGCGGACGGTGAGCGTGCGGGTGTTCGAGTTGTACGTGCGCGTGCCGAGCGCGACGTCGACGTCGAGGATGCGGACCCACAGCTCGTCCACCTGGCGCTCGATCCGGTACGCCCGGAGATCGGCCAGGGCATGGCGGATCGGGTCGCCGACCGGCCGGCGGGGGGACCGCCAGGTCGCGACGGTGTCGATCGTGACGAGGTGGCCCCACAGCGCTCGTTCGATCTCGGGGTCCTCCCCCCACATGTCGCGGACCACGCCGACCGAGCCGGCCACGTCGTAGTGCGCGTAGCCGACGGGCCGCCCGGTCGAATCGTGGTGGACGACGACCTCGGACGTCGCCGAACCGTCGTTGCCGGGCGGCGCGAGTCGACGCTTCCAGTGTTCGGCGGTCCGTCCGAGCGTGCCGGTCCGCCGTCGGGCGCACCGTTCGTACACGTCGACCACCACGTCGAGCGCACCGCTCGTCGGGATGATCTGGAGCGTGCCATCGGCCGGGCGGTGCACGGGACGGGCCCGCGCCGCGTCGATCTCGACCGCGCACGCGTCGGACGCCGGACCGAAGCCGAGGCGACCGTGCAACGAGGAGTGCGGCGACGAGATCGTGGCGAGGACCTGACCGCGGGCGTGCGCCTCGGTGAGCAACCGCTGCATCATGCCGGTGAGCACGCCTCGGCCGCGCCAGGTCTCGTCGACGTCGATGCCGGTGATCGCGGCCGTGGCCAGGCGGACCTCGCCGGGGACCGTCAGGTCGGTCCGCGCGGCGTGGACGTGCCCGACACACCGATCGCCCTGCTCGACGTCGTGGGCGGTGACGACGTCGTCGGCGTCGGCGCTCCGTGGCGGTCCGGCCGCAGGTGTGGTGTGGGTCAGCGCGTGCTCGGCGGACGGCGCGGACCTGAACTCGAACGTCACATGTCGTTGATCGGCTCGTCACGCCGCGAACATGAGCGATTCCGCGGCACGGTCCGCGGCGTGGTGGGGTCAGACGGCGAGGAGGTCGCGGGCGCCGGTGTCGCTGGAGGGGTGACGCAGCTTGCTCATCGCACGCGCTTCGATCTGTCGGATGCGCTCGCGGGTGAGGTTGAAGTGCTCGCCGACCTCTTCGAGGGTGCGCGGCTCGCCGCGATCGAGCCCGAAGCGGAGCTTGAGGATCTCCCGCTCGCGCTCGTCGAGCGGGGCGAGCAGGCGCGTGATCTCCTCGGGGAGCAGCGCGGTGGCGGCCACCTCGAACGGTGACTCGGCGGAGCGGTCCTCGACGACGTCGCCGAGCTCGGCGTCGCCGTCCTCGCGGAGCGGCTCGGACAGCGAGAGCGGTTCGGCGGCGAAGCGCAACGCCTCGGTCACCTTGTCCTCGGGCATCTCGACCTCGCGTGCGAGCTCGGAGAGGGTGGCCGGCCGGCCGTACTTCAGCTCGAGGCGCGAGCGTGCCTTCTGCAGCCTGGCCAGCGTGTCGCCGGCGTGGACCGGGAGCCGGATCGTGCGGCCGGTGTTGGCGATGCCGCGGGTGATCGCCTGGCGGATCCACCACGTGGCGTAGGTGGAGAACTTGAACCCCTTGCGCCAGTCGAACTTCTCGACGGCGTGCATCAGCCCGAGGTTGCCCTCCTGGATGAGGTCGAGCAGCGGTAGCCCGGAGGCCTGGTACTTCTTCGCGATCGACACCACCAGCCGGAGGTTCGACTGCACGAACTGACGCTCGGCCTCCTCGCCCTGACGGGCGGTGCGGCGGAGATCACGACGCTTGGCGGCGCTGATGTCCTTCCCGCCGGCGTCGAGGGCCTCGATGGCCTCCTTGCCGGCCTCGATCGCTTTCGCGAGGCGTACCTCGTCGTCCTTCGTGAGGAGCGTGTACTGACCGATGTCGGTCAGGTACAGGCGAACGAGGTCTTCATCGTCGCGGTCGACGCGATCTTTGGCCACGGCGGCTCCCTGCTGGGTCGAGGTGCTGACCAGGTGTTCGGGGTGTGGTGTTCGCTGGTGCTGTCGGTTCGGGTGGGTCCCACCGGTCGGGCCGTTCCATCGGCAGAGATGGGGCGGCGGTGCCGACGGGAATGCGCTCACGATACCGATGCGGTCAAGTGCCCCAACCCGGCGTGCCCGCGAAGACACCGCGTATCGAGGTTCCAGATGTACAGATGGGTGTCATCGGTCCGAGAGATACGTGTGTCGACTTGGTATCGTGACGCCCGACATCGCGCCGTTCGTGCTCTGGCCAGGAGGTCCTCCGAGGTGCCCAACCCCATGTTCAACGAGTCGACCTTCGGTCCCGGTGGCCGGCTCCCGTCGGAGGCGCAGCCGATCGGCGCGCCACCGATCGACGACGGGCCGGTCTCGCCGTGGCAGCGCGACACGATGACGGTCAACGGCACGATCAGCGCCACGGCGGTGCTGCTGTTCCTGCTGCTCGTCAGCGCCTCCATCGGCTGGATCGCCACCGAGTCGGTCGACATCGAGCAGTTCGGGTTCTCGATCCCGACACTCGCCTGGGTCGGTCTCGGTGTCGGGTTCGTGGCCGTGATCGCGCTCTACTTCCGGCCGCAGTTCGCCCGCATCCTCGGCCCGATCTACGCCCTCGCCCAGGGGTTCTTCGTCGGGGCGCTGTCGAAGATGTACGAATCGTTCTACGACGGCATCGTCGTCCAGGCGGTGGCTGCCACGCTGTCGGTGTTCGTGGTCATGCTGGTGCTCTACCGGACGCGGATCATCAAGGTGACCGACCGCTTCCGGCGGATCGTCATCGGCGCCACGCTCGGCATCATGCTGCTGTACGGCGTGTCGTTCCTGTTCATGCTGTTCGGCGGCGACGTGTCGTACCTGCGCAGCCCGAGCCTGCTCGGCATCGGGTTCAGCCTGTTCGTCTGCGGCATCGCGGCGATGAACCTGGCGCTCGACTTCGACATCATCGAGCGCGGCGTGGCGGCCCGGGCGCCGAAGGCCTACGAGTGGTTCGCCGCGTTCTCACTGCTCGTCACGATCATCTGGCTGTACCTCGAGATGCTGCGGCTCATCGCCAAGCTGCGCGACTGAGCGACCGGGCACCGAGGCCGGACATCGAGTCGTTCCGTGGTCGCCGAACGCACCGCCCGCCTCGTCGAGGCCGCCGCGACCGCCGCGGCAGGCGCCGCGCTCGCCGGCGCGGTCGGTGGCCGCCTCGGGATGGCCCGTGAGCTCGCGGCGATCGGTGCGCTCAACGGCGCCGTCTCGGGGTGGCGCGGCATCTACGACTGGCGGTCGCGGCGTGGTGTCGGGGGCTTCTTGCTCGACTCGACCTGGGCGCTCGCGACGACCGCCGGTGCCCTCGGCTCGCACGCGATCGCGATCGTCCGGGGGCGGCCCGGTTACGAGGCGTCGTTGAGCCACCGCCAGGGCCACCACGTGTACGCCCGCGGCTTCCAACCCCGACGCGGGTTCCTGATCACGGTCGGCAACGTGATCTCGGGCGCCGGGGACACCACCCGGCAGCGCCGGCGCGAGCTCGTCCACGTCCACGAGGACGCCCACGTCTGGCAGGCCCGCTGGCTCGGCCCCGCCTACCCGCTGCTCTACGCCGGCTGGATGGCCGCAGGAGCGGCGGCCGGACCGGTGGTGTGGCTGGTGCGCGGCCGCCGCGAGCCGCTGTTCCGCGTCGTCGAGACGTGCGCCTACTACCTCAACCCGTTCGAGTGGTGGGCCTACAGCCGCGACGACCGGTGGCCCCCCGGCGGCGCGGTCGCCGGTCTGGGCTGGCGCCGTCCGCTCGTCACAGCGAGCGGACGAACCCCACCAGCGCCTCGTTGAACGCCTCCGGCGCCTCCTGCTGGGTCCAGTGGCCGGCGCCGTCGATCAGCACCGAGCCGCGGTGGTCGGGCAACACGTCGTCCATCGCGGTGACGTACTCGGGACGCCCGGCGATCACCGCGTCGTGGGTCCCACCGATGAAGAACGTCGGCACCGAGCGTGTGGGCAGGGTGAACGCCGACGCGTCGATGTCCTTCGTCCGCTCGAAGTTGGCGTCGAGGTTGCGGTACCAGCTCACGGGGCCGAAGAACCCGCTGGCGGTGAACGCGTCGACGTACGCATCGAGGTCGGCCTCGGTGAGCCACGCCGGCAGGCCGTCGGGGATCTCGCCCGCCCGGTGCAGCATCGCGTCGAGGAACCCGGTGCCGGCGGCGGGGAGCGGCTCGACCGGGTCATCGCGGTGGAGCTCACCCGACCCCGCCCACAGGATCGTGTGCATGGTGCGCCGCACGTCGGCCTCCAGCTCCGCCTCGGCCGGCCCGACCTCCTGGAAGTACAGCATGTAGAAGAAGTTCTCCCCGTGCATCGCCCGGAACAGCTCCGTCGGTGGGGCGGGCCACGGGGTGTGCGGCACGCTCGCGGCGACGATCGCCCGGCACCGCTCGGGGTGCAGCTGGCCCATGTGCCACACCAGCAGCGCGCCCCAGTCGTGGCCGACGAACACCGCCTGGTCGGCACCGGCGTCGTCGATCAGCGCGACCAGATCGCCCGTCAGCTGCTCGACGCCGTAGGCCGCCACCTCGCGGGGCGCGCTCGACCGGCCGTAGCCGCGCTGGTCGGGGACCAGCACGTGGAACCCGGCGTCGACCAGCGGGCCGACCTGATGGCGCCACGAGTGCGAGGTCTCGGGGAACCCGTGGGCGAGCACCACCACCGGGTCGCCCCGCCGTCCGGCCTCGTGGACCTCGATCTCGATGCCGGGAGCGGTGGCGACCCGGCGGCTGGCGGTGGCGGTGGCGGACATGACGGCGACGGTATCTGCGCCCGTCGCCGCCACCCGTGTCAGACGTAGTACCCGGTGATGTCGAATACGACGTGGGTGGAACCGGTCTGGTCGCCGCCGAAGATGCGGACCTGGCGCATGTCGTCGAGCTTGACGACCGAGCCGTTCGCGAGGCTCTGGTCGGGGCCCGACCAGTTGATCGTGGAAGTGGTGTAGCCCGGCGCATCGCCCGGCACGACCGACACGAAGTTGGGGCCGGTCGTGCCCGTCACGGTGACGTTGAACGCGACCGCGGTCGCTCCCTCGGGGACCGCGTCGGGTGACGTGATGTCGCCGGCGAGGTCGCGACCATCGGCCACCGAGATCGTCTTCGACTCGTTCGGCCCGAGCACGCCGCTCTCGGGGTAGGCGGCCTGGCGCGAGTCGAAGACGCGCACCGGGTCGATCGGCACGAACGAACCCGGCGGCTGGTTCAACTTGACCCAGGTGCCGGGTGAGCCATCCGCGGTGCAGTACCAGAGGTCGCCGTCGTCGTCGGCGATCAGCTCGCCGGCCTCGTGGGCGTCGTTCCGGTCGGGCGCCGGATCGCCTGCGAGGTACAGCTTCGCGTTCGCCCGGTCGCCCCGGGCCAGGAGGCCGATCGAGTCGTCCGCACCGTGCGCGACCACGCCGTGGTTGCCGGTCCGGCAGAGGCCGTAGAGGCCGTTGTCGAGCACGGAGTTCGCGTAGCCGGCGACCGCGGCCGGGTAGGCGGCACCGTTCGGGTTGAGCAAGAACACCGGTGCCTGGTCGCGGACCAAGAGCACGTTCGCGTCGGAGACCTGGGGGAACACCCCGACCCGCGGCGGGTCCGCGTTCACGTAGCGGACAACGGTCGTCGTCCGGCCGGTGTTCCCCTGGTCGGTCACGGCGCCGACCTCGACGGAGTCGCCGTCGTTCGCGGCGACGCGTCCCGACGAGGTCACGACCACGGCCGCGGCACCGCCCGCGGCAGCGCCGGCTGCGAGCCGCAGCAGGCCGCGGCGTGACCCGGTCGGTTCGGTGGCGACCTCGGCGGTGGCCGGCACGGCCGGCTCGTCGGCTGGGGTGTCGCTGCCGCGATCGCCCGGCGGCCTCACCGCGGCCCCCCTGTCGATCTGTGCCCTCAGCTCGTCCAGCTCACGTTGCAGCTCGTCGATCCGCTGTGCGGCGCGCGTGTCCATGTCGTTCTCCTCTCGGTTCCCCTCTCGGGTCGCCGCGAGTCGATCGGCCGGATCCGCCGCCCGCCCCGTTCCGGTCGCCGGCTGACGGCGACGTTCGGACGGTAGCAGTCCCGGCGAGGTGGCCCGTCCGGGCCCCCTCGCGGTCACCCGATCGTGCCGCGCTCAGCCGGCGAGGAGCGCCATGCACGGGCCGATCGCATCGAACACGACGGCGTCGAGGGCGTCGTCGTCCTCGTCCTGGTTGAGCAGCACGAACATCTGCCCGACCACGTCGTCGGTCATCTGCTCGCGGAGGCAGTCCATCGCCTCGTCGGACACCTCGCCCATCCCCTCGACGAACAGGTCGACGAAGTTGATGCCGCACCGGCTGAACGAGGCGCCGAACTCGCGCGCCTGCTCGTCGGTGAACTCGAGGTCGGTGTCGCCGAGGGGCGAGTCTCCTTCGGCGAAGTCCTCCGGTGTCACTCCGGCGGCTTCGAGGGCCTGCGGGCCGCCCATGATGCCGATGAACTCGCGGGCGACGCAGTCGGCCTGCTCGTCGGTGAAGGGGTTCTCGGGGTCGGCCGTGAACTCGGCGGCGAGGGCCTCGGCGTACGCGTTCGCCGCGGCACCGTCGTCGCCATTGCCGGCGGGCCCGTCGTCGTCGCCCCCACAGGCGGCGAGGAGCAGTGCGACCGCGGCGAGGGGTGCGACCAGCAGACGGGTGGTGCGGGATCGGATCGGCGTGTGCATGGCGCCAGAAGGTAGCTCGCGACCTCCGCGCGCTCGCGGATCAGGTGAAGTAGCCGGTCACGTCCAAGATGACGTGGGTGGAGCCGGTCTGGTCGCCACCGAAGACCTTCACCTGGCGACCGTCGTCGATGCGGACGATCGAGCCGTTGGCGACGCTCTGGTCGGGTCCCGACCAGTTGATGCTCGAGGTGGTGTAGCCGGGGGCGTCGCCGGGCACCACGGACACGAAGTTCGGCCCGGTCGTCCCGGTGACGGTGACGTTGAACGCGATCGCTGCCGCGCCGTCGGGGACGGCGTCGGGTGCGGTGACGACGCCGGTGAGGTCGCGGCCGTCGGCGACCGACAGCGTGCGTTCCTCGTTCGGGGCGAGCAGGCCGCTCCCGGGGTAGGCGTCTTGTCGGGAGTCGAAGACCCGCACCGGGTCGATCGGCACGAACGTCCCGGTGACGCTCGGGGTCTCCGGGTCGGGGGCGGCGGGGGCGGCGGGTCCGGCGACGATCTGCCACTCGTCGCTCGCGTAGCAGTACCAGAGGTTGCCGTCGGGGTCGCGAGCGATCGTGCCGACGGCGCCTGTGTCGCTCGGGGAACCGTCCTGGCCGACCACCGACAGCCGGATCCGGCCACTCTGGTCGGCCGCGAGGTCGCTGTTGGTGCCGCGCCCGATCACCCCGGTGCCGGACCTGGACTCGCCGATCACCCCGGTGCCCGGATTGGCGGAGCTGTCGTGGTGCCCGTAGACGGCGACACCGAGCGTGCCGTGCGTGCGTCCCCGTACCCCTCGCCCGGCGCTGCCGGTTGCATACCCGTACACGCCGACGCCGTCGTCGCCGTGGTGTGCGCCGTGAAGACCGTAGGAACCCCCGAACGCGTTGCCACTCTGGTAGCCAA
Source organism: Ilumatobacteraceae bacterium (assembly GCA_007122945.1). Classification (GTDB taxonomy): domain Bacteria; phylum Actinomycetota; class Acidimicrobiia; order Acidimicrobiales; family Ilumatobacteraceae; genus SKSP01. Next base: position 11,967 of record SKSP01000170.1, read on the forward strand.
AGATCGAGGCGAGGTTGCTGCTCGTGCCGTCGTGGACGGCGAGCGTCGAGCCGCCGGACAGCCTCGTGATCGCGGTTCCGGTGTTGTCCTCGCCGATGATCATCGTGTCGCCGTTCGCCGCCTGCGCCGAGCGGCTCAGGCCGAGTCCGGCCACGGCGGCGACGGCGGCGGCCGCGCTGCCCTTGGCCAGCCCCGTCGTCAGGAGCGCGCGCCTGGCGGTGGCCGGGTCGTCGGCTGA
>SKSP01000430.1 GCA_007122945.1 Ilumatobacteraceae bacterium
ACCCACCCCACCAGCACCCCAGCGACACAGAGTCACCAACAGCCGCCCCACCCGGCACCCAACGACACAGAGTCACCGGGCGGGTGGGCAGGTGTGCGGGTGTGTGGGTGCGGGGGTCAGGTGAGGGCGGTGGTGAGGTCGGCGGTGGCGAGGCGGCGGAAGCATCGGCGGCCGTTGCCGCGCTCGAGGACGGCGACCTCGAGGTCGCCGACCTCGACCGTCCGGTCGGGGCCGGACAACGCGTCGACGCCGAGGCGCACCGCGCCCGCCAGGTCGAGCCCGTCGGTCCACGACTGGGTCAGCCGGGTCGTGATCGCCTCGGAGTCGCCGCCGATGGCGGCGTGGTCACGCTGGTCGAACACCGTGCCGTCGTAGAGGATGTGGAACATCTGATCACCTGCCGGCTCGTGGCCGATCTCGGCGACGAGGATCTCGACCTCCATCGGCTTCATCTCGTGGGTGAAGATCTGGCCGAGGATCTGGGCGTACTGATTCGCCAGGCTCCGGGCATCGACGTCGTCACGCGAGTACTGGAACCCCTTGAGGTCGGCCGCCCGCACCCCCGCCACGCGGAGTTGGTCGAACTCGTTGTACTTGCCGACGCCCGCGAAGGCGATCCGGTCGTAGATCTCGCTGATCTTGCGCAGCGTCTCCGACGCGTTCTCGGCCACGAGGGCGATGCCGCCCGTGTAGCGCACCGCCACGAGTGCGCGCCCGCGTGCGATCCCCTTGCGCGCGTAGTCGGCGCGGTCCTTCATGACCTGTTCGGGGGCCACGTAGAAGGGCATGCTCATCGCGCCTGCACCTCCGACGCGATCGCCTCGTAGCGCCGCGCCAACTCGTCGTCGTCGAGGCGCTCCCAGCCGTCGGACGTCACCGTCGCCATCACCGGGTAGATGCCGCGCAGCGCGTCCGGGCCACCGGTCGCGGAGTCGGCGTCGGCGGCCTCCCACAGCGACCTCGCCGCCAGGTCGACGGCCTCGTCGCGCGACAGACCCGGGCGGTACGCGACCTTGATGACCGTGCTGGCGTGCAGGCTGCCCGAGCCGGTCGCGACGAAATCACGCTCCTCGTACCGGCCGCCCGTGACGTCGTACCCCCACAGTCGTCCGGCACCACGGCGGATGTCGTACCCGGCGAACAGCGGCACGACGACCATGCCCTGCATCGCGGCGGGCAGGTTGCTGCGGACCATCATCGACAACTGGTTCGCCTTGCCCTCGAGGCTGAGCGGCGACCCCTCGACCTTCTCGTAGTGCTCGAGCTGCAACTGGAAGAGCCGGATCATCTCCATGGCGGGTCCGGCGGCACCGGCGATCGCGACGCCGCTGTGACGGTCCGCCTCGACGACCTTCTCCATCGAGCGGTGCGAGATCAGGTTGCCGGCGGTCGCACGACGATCGCCCGCCATGACCACGCCGTCGGCGTAGGTGAGGGCCACACAGGTCGTGGCGTGGGGCACCGTCATCTCGGCCGGCAGCTCGTTCCCCGGCCCGGCGTCGGCGACCGTCGCCGCGCCGATGCGACGCAGGAGCTCCGGAAAGCTCGAACCCGGGTCGTCACCCGGCGTGAAGAACGGCATCACGACGCCGCGACCGCCGCGACGGGGATGCCGGTCACTGGCCGCCCTTCTGGACGTACGATTTCACGAAGTCCTCCGCGTTCGTCTCGAGGACCTCGTCGATCTCGTCGAGCAGGTCGTCGAGCTCGGCCTTCAGCTTCTCGCCGGACTCGGAGGTCGCCGGGGCGTCCTCCGTGACGACCTCCTCGTCACGGTTCGGGGTCTGCTTGGGCTTCTGTGTCCGTTCTGCCATGACGTGTGGTGTTCTCCCGTGATCATTGCGTCGGATCGGTATCGGCTTCGGATCGGTTCGTCAGGCGCCGAGTGCGTCGAGCAGCTCGGCTGCGGTCTCGCTCTCGTCGATCAACCTAGCGACGTGATCGGCGGTCCCGCGCAGCGGCTCCATCATCGGCACCCGTCGCAAGGGGTCGCGTCCGATGTCGAACACCAGTGAGTCCCAATTCGCGGCGACGATGTCGTCGGGATACTTCGCGAGGCAGCGACCCCGGAAGTACGCCCGCGTGGTGGTGGGCGGGTGCTCGATCGCCCGCTCGACCTCGTCGGGGTCGACCAACGTGTCGAGCCCGGCGCGCAACGCCAGGCAGCGGTCTCGGCGCAGATCGTGGTACTGCAGGTCGATCGCCTTCAGCTTGGCTGACCCGGGAACGACGTCGTGTCGGGCCGCGAAGCCGTCGACCAGCCGGCGCTTGGCGACCCAGTCGACCCATGTCGAGACCGAGGACGGGTCGCGCTCCAGACCGGTCAGCACCTGCTCCCACCGATCGAGCACGTCGGCACCGACGGTCTCCCCGACGGCCCCGAGACCGTGGCTGCGCTCGTACTTGCGGGCCCGTTCGAGCAACCCGAACTGGACTTCCAGCGCGGTGGCGCGCCGACCGTCGCGCAGCATGACCGTGCGGGTCAGCGTCGGGTCGTGGCTGACCTGGCGGATCGCCGCGACCGGGTTGCCGAGCTGCCACTCGTCGCCGAGCTCGTCGTCGTCGATCATCGCCAGCACGATCGCCGTGGTCCCGACCTTCAGGTAGGTGGCGACCTCGCTCATGTTGGCGTCGCCGACGATCACGTGGAGACGCCGGTACTTCTGCGGATCGCAGTGCGGCTCGTCGCGGGTGTTGACGATAGGACGCTTGAGGGTCGTCTCCAGCCCGACCTCCTCTTCGAAGAAGTCGGCACGTTGGCTGAGCTGGTAGGGAACCTCGTCGTTGGAGCGACCCGGCTGCTCGCAGCCCACCTTGCCGGCGCCGCAGAACACCTGACGGGTCACGAAGTGCGGCGTGATCTGGGTGGCGATCCGCCCGAACGGGGTCTCCCGGGCCATCAGGTAGTTCTCGTGGCAGCCGTAGCTGTTGCCCTTGCCGTCGGAGTTGTTCTTGTGGACGACGATCTCGCCGCCGTCGGGCAGCAACGACCGGGCGTGCTGCATCGAGGCTCGGATGATCTCCTCCGCGGCGCGATCCCACACGACGGCCTCGCGGGCGTCGAGCACCTCGGGGATCGAGATCTCCGGGTGGGCGTGGTCGACGTAGTAGCGCGCCCCGTTGGTCAGCACCGCGTTGACCAGGTTGGTTTCGATCTCGGGCGCCATGACGTCGTCGAGCGAGAAGCCCCGGGCGTCGTTCGCGGGCTGCTCGTCCTCGAAGTCCCAGCCGACCCGGGCGGCCGGCTTGCGGGCGGTCGCGGCGACGTAGCCGTTGATCAGCATCGAGGACGCGGAGACCGGGTTGTTCTCGGCGCCGCGCACCATCACGCCGTACTCGGTCTC
>SKSP01000237.1 GCA_007122945.1 Ilumatobacteraceae bacterium
CGCAGGTAGTCCTGCCGGAGCTCGCGGTTGACGAACAGCGTGAACGTGGGCGGATCGGTGGCACCCTGCACGGCGTAGAGCACCTTCGCTCCCCCGCCGGCGGGCTGCTTCTGCTGGGCGTCCGCGATCACCCGGTTGACGTCGCGGGTCGGGACCCGGCGGTGGTACTGCGTGATCGCCTCCTGCAGCACCGGCCGCAGCCGGTGGACGCCCTTGCCCGTCAGCGCGGAGATCTTGAGCAGCGGGGCGTCCCCGAGGAACGCCAGCCGGCGCCGCACCTCGGCCTGGGTGTCGGCCCGACGCTCGGCGTCGTCGACGAGCTCCCACTTGTTGAGCAGCACGAGGATCGGGCAACCGGAGGCGTCGATCCGCTCGGCGAGGCGTTGGTCCTGCCCGGTGACGCCCTCGACGGCATCGATCACGAGCAGCGCGATGTCGGCGTCGTCGATGGCGCGCAGGGCGCGGATCATCGAGTAGTACTCCGCGGAATCGTCGATGCGCGACTTGCGACGCATGCCGGCGGTGTCGACGAACACGATCGGACCGTCCTCGGTCTCGACGAGCGTGTCGATCGCGTCGCGGGTCGTGCCCGGCATGTCGTGGACGACCGACCGGTCGCTGCCGACGAGGCGGTTGAACAGCGTGCTCTTGCCGACGTTCGGGCGACCGACGATCGCGACGCGCGGCGGACGGGCATCGTCAGGATTCCAGACCTCGTCCGGGCCTGGGGCGCTCTCCGACGTCCAGTCGAGCTCGGTGACCGGCGCGACCGCCTTGTCGCCCAGCCGTTCCAGCACCACGTCGAGCAGGTCGCCCGCCCGGCGGCCGTGCAGCGCGCTGACCGGGACCGGGTCGCCGAGGCCGAGCGCGAGGAACTCCCACACCTCGTCCTCGCGCCGGGCGTTGTCGGCCTTGTTCACGACCACCAGGGTCTCGTGACCGCCGCGGCGCAGCCAGTTGGCGACCGCCGCGTCGTCGTCGAGGACGCCGACGGTGGCGTCGACCATGAACAACACGAGATCGGCCTCGGCGACGGCGGCCTCCACCTGACGACTCACCTTGGTGTCGAGATCGTTCCCGCCCGGCATCCACCCGCCGGTGTCGATCACCCGGAACGGCACGCCCAGCCACTCCGCTTCGAGCTCCTTGCGATCACGGGTGACACCGGGACGGTCCTCGACGATCGCCTGCTGCTCGCCGACGATCCGGTTGAACAACGTGCTCTTGCCGACGTTCGGGCGCCCCACGATCACGACGGTCGGGAGCCGGTGGGTGGTGTCGGTGCTCACGTCGGCTCCAGCGCGGTCCGCAGCGCGATGCCGTCGGTGGCGACCACCTCGACCGGTCGGGGCAGGTCCGCCACCGTGAGCCCGTCGAGGAAGCGGTGGTCGTCGGACAGGCACACGTCGGGCAGCAGGTAGCGGTGCCCCTCCGGCTCGGCGGCGAGGACCCGGGTCAGATCCTCGCCGGTGAGCAGACCGGTGACACCGGTGTTGCCACCGAAGAAGTCGTTGCGGACCGGCAGGACGCGAACGTCGTCGCGCCCGAGTCGCTCGACGAGCGGGGCGATCACGCGGGCACCGAGCTCGCCGGTGAGCACGGCCACGGGCGCCGAACGGCGCGGTCGGAGTGCGACCGGGGACGCCGACGACACGTCCGGCGGCGCCGAACCGCACGAGCGCAGGCCCGTGTAGGCGGCCGGGTTGGACGGCAGGTCGACCGCCGCGAAGAAGCCGCTGCGCACGCCGGTCGGCGACTCGGCCCGGCCCTCGAACTCCAACTCGAACGTCCGGGCCATGCCGATGCCGTCCTCGTGCATCTCGAAGCCCTCGTACGCCTCGGCGTCGGGGAACGGACGGTCGGCGAGCAGGTAGTACTCGTCCGCGGCGTGGACGAGGCGGCGGCCGAGCACCGCGTGGTAGATCCCCTGCCAGCGCTCGACCGTGTCGACGACGGCACGCGCCTCGGCGACGGTGTGGAGGCGCATCGCCTCCTCGGCGTTGAAGCGCGACAAGCCGAGTGGCACCACGGCGACCGACGTCAACTCGGGGTACCGGTCGAGCACCCCGGTGAGGGTCCGTTCGAGCTCGACACCGTCGTTCACGCCGGGGCACACGACGATCTGGCCGCGCACCTCGATGCCGTGGTCGAGCAGGGCGCGCAGCCAACGCAGGCTCATCGCGCCGCGCGGGTTCTTCAACATCCGACTGCGCAGCTCGGGGTCCGTGGAATGGATGCTGACGTGGAGCGGGGAGAGCCGCTCGGTGACGACCCGCTCCAGATCGGCCTCGGTGAAGCGGGTCAACGTGGTGAAGTTCCCGTAGAGGAAGCTCAGCCGGTAGTCGTCGTCCTTCAGGTAGAGGCTGCGGCGCATGCCCTTGGGCAGCTGGTAGATGAAGCAGAACTCGCAGTGGTTGTCGCACGTGCGGACCCGGTCGAACACCGCGCTCTGCACCTCGACGCCGAGCGGCTCACCGTCGCGCTTCGCGACCTCGATCTCGAGCTCGCCCGCCAGGTCGCCGCCGTGGCGCACGACGTCGAGCGTCACGTCGGCTGCGTCGGTGAGCCACTGCCACTCGATGATGTCGCGGGGAACCTCGCCGCCGACGCGGGTGATCTCGTCACCGGGTACGACGCCGGCCCGGTCCGCGGGTGACCCGGGCGCGACGGACACCACCACGGCGCCGCCGCGGGCGGCGCCGGTGCGGACGTCGGCAGTGCGCTCGGAGCGCGACACGGTGGCGGCGGTGGACGGCATGGCTGCTCCAGGCTACCGGCGGCGCCCGACCGGTAGCCTGAGGGCTGTCATGGCCGTCGACCGTGTCCTCCTGGCCGAACCCCGCGGCTTCTGCGCCGGCGTCGAGATGGCGATCAAGGCGCTGGCGTGGATGGTCCGCACGTTCGACGGGCCGGTGTACTGCTACCACGAGATCGTGCACAACCGCCTGATCGTCGAACGGTTCGAGCGCCAGGGTGTCGTGTTCGTCGACGACGTCGAGGAGGTGCCGCCGGGGCGTCCGATCATGCTCTCCGCGCACGGGTCGGCGCCCGACGTCGTCACCACGGCGCGCGAGCGGGGCAGCTACGTGGTCGACTCGGTGTGCCCACTGGTGACCAAGGTCCACCACGAGGTCAAGGTCCGCGCGGGCAAGGGCTACCGCATCGTCTACGTCGGCCACGAGGGTCACGAGGAGGCGATCGGCACGATGGCCGTCGCACCCCATGCGATCACCAGGGTCGAGACGGTCGCCGAGGTCGACGCGCTGCCCGACGTCGCCGAACCGGTCGCCCTGCTCGCCCAGACGACACTGTCGCACCGCGACTGGGAGGGCGTCGC
>SKSP01000426.1 GCA_007122945.1 Ilumatobacteraceae bacterium
CTCGTCGGGCAAGCTCCAGCGTGCGAGGTGCCGCGAGGAGTACCTCGACGAGACCCTCGTGCTCCTCTGACGACCCCGCCCACCTCGCCCACCCCCGCTCGCACATCTGCAGCGGAGCGACACAGAGTCGCTGGGTGCCGGTTGTGGCGGCGGTGGGCGACTCAGAGTCGGTGGGCGGTCGGTGGGGTGGGGTGGCGGTCGGTCGGGTGGGCGGCTGGTCGGGTGGGTCGCGGCGTGGGTGGCGGGCGCGCGAGGATGGGCGGGTGAAGGTGGTGTACACGCTCCGGCACCGGCTCCACCACCCGGAGCACGAGTTCGAGGCGTCGCGGTTCCAGCCGCCGTTCGAACATCCCGGTCGGGCCGAGATCATCCGGGCCGCGCTGGCGGCCGACGACACCTTCCGGTTCGTGGCGCCCGACGACTGGGGGACCGCGCCGATCGAGGCGGTCCACGACTCCGGGCTGGTCCGGTTCCTCGAGACGGCGTGGGCCGAGTACCAAGACGCCCACGGCACCACCCACGACGTCGTGCCGGACTTCTTCGCCCTCGGCGGGTTGCGCGACAAGATGGGTCCGGGTGCCGAGTCGCGGTCGATCAGCGCCCGGCTCGGTCGGTGGTGCTTCGAGACCACCACGCCGCTCACGCAGGGGACCTACGACGCGGCCCGATCGGCGGTCGACGTGGCGTTGTCCACCGCCGCCGCCGTGCTCGCCGGCGACCGCGTGGCGTACGGCTTGTGTCGCCCGCCCGGTCATCACGCGACCGTCTCGTTGTACGGGGGCTACTGCTTCTTCAACAACGCGGCGATCGTCGCCCACCACGTCGCGTCGACGACCGGGTCGAAGGTCACCGTGCTCGACGTCGACTACCACCACGGCAACGGCACCCAGCAGATCTTCTACGACCGCGACGACGTCCAGTTCGTGTCGCTGCACGGCGATCCGCTCCGCGCCTACCCGTACCACACGGGCTATGCCGACGAGACAGGGACCGGCCCCGGAGCGGGTACCAACGTGAACGTCCCGCTCGCCGCCCGTACGGCGCCCGACGCCTACCTCGACCGGCTCGGCGACGTGTGCGAACAGGTCGTCGGGTTCGGTCCCGCGGTCGTGGTCGTGTCGCTCGGCGTCGACACGTTCGAGCAGGATCCGATCAGCGACCTCGCCCTCACGACCGATTCCTTCGAGGCGTGCGGTCGGCTGGTGGCCGACATGGGACTCCCGATGGTGGTCCTGCAAGAAGGTGGGTACGCCGACGACCATCTCGGCGAGAACGTGAGCCGCTGGTTGCTCGGCGCACGTGCCGACGCCTGACGCAGGTCGCGACCTCCGGGTTCACGTGCGCGCCGAGGCGAGCCCGGCGGCAACGTCCGCGAGCACGGCCGCGCCGTCCTCGGTGCGCAGGCGCGCACCGAGGTCGGCGGCACGGTGAGCGAAACCCGGATCGGCGACGATGCGCCGGACCGCACTGATCACCTGCCGTGGTGTCCTGGCCGCCAGGCCGACGCCGAGCTCCTCCACCCGACGAGCGTGCCAGAGCTGGTCGAAGAGTTGCGGGTGGACCACCACCGGAACCCCGGCGGTGAGCGCCGTCGCGATGCCGCCGAGTGCGCCCGACACGACCGCGGCGCGGCACCGGGGCAGCAACGGTGCGAGCGGCGCGAAGGTCCGCGCCGCAGGGTGATCGGCGACGGCTGCCAGGTTGGCGGTGTCGCCGACGAGCAGGACGGTGCGGATGCCGGCGTCGCGGACCCCCGCCGCGATCGCCGCGAAGCGCTCCCCGGCGCCGGTCGTCGCGGAGGTGCCCAGCGTGACCACGACGGGCGGCTCGCCGTCGGCGATGTACTCCTCGAGTTCGTCGTCGATCCGGGCTCCTGTCGGCCCCGGCCAGATCGAGAACCCGCCCCACACGACGGACGCGGGCCAATCCGGAGCACCGTCGCCGTAGTAGGCGGGTGAGACGAGGACGACGGTCCGGTCGGCCTCGGTCCAGGCCCAGCCGGCGTTGCCGACGAGCGGTCGGAGGCCGTACTCGGCGCGCACCTCGTTGAGCACGTCGTCCCCGAACGTCCTCGCCGTCATGCGGCGGAGCGTCCGCCACAGCAGCCGGTTCACCGGTCGTGGGAATCGACGCGCGCGTGATCCCAGCGGTGGGGACCAGTGCTCGGTCGGGATCATCATCGGGAACAGCTGGCCGGCGACGACTCGTGCGCCGACCGACCGTGCGACCGGGATCGTGATCGAGCACATCGTCGGGTGCGAGACGACGACGTCCGCGCCGTCGAAGCCGCTGGAGAGCGAGGCCAGCGCACGCTCGGGATCGGCGGCGAACGTCCGGTGGTGCCAGTACGCGCCGAGCCGGGCGGTGTTCCGATACGGGTGGCGCATCAACCGGGCGTGTTCCGGATCGGCGTGCATCGCCGCCGGCGAGCTGTCCAGACCGTACGGCACGAACCGGAACGGTTCGGGTTCGAGGACGGAACGGAAGCCTTCCGGTGCCACGAACGTCACGTCGTGATCGGCTCGAGCGAGCCGCGTCGCGACGGGGATGTACGGAGCGACGTCACCCAGGTACACGGCCGATGCCACGGCGATCCGCGCCATGTCGACGGACGGTACGCGAACCGGTGCCGGGAGGGAATACCAGGAAGTTGGGATGGAACGCCCGGTGTCGGTCGAGCATCGTCGTCGCCATGACCGACGCACAGGTACACCACGGGTCACCCGGCGGGGGCACTCGGAGCAGCCGTCCCCTCGCCGTCGTCGCCATCCTGGTCGCGCTCTCGACGGCCGCCTGTGGTGGCGACGACGGTCCCGACGCCGTCGCCGCCGAGCCGCCGATCGGAACGGAACTCGCCGATGGCGGTCCGAACGCGACCGTCGAGCTGACGGCGGCGGACTTCCGCTTCGACGATGTCCCCGACACCGTTCCCGTCGGGGCACGGTTCAGGCTTCGCAACATCTCGAGCACGGAGATGCACGAGCTGATCGTCATCCGGATCCCCGACGGCGACGATCGGGACGTGGCGACGCTCGTGGCGCTGCCCGAGGAGGAGCTCGACGAGCTGTTCGGGGACGAGGAGCTACTCGCCACGGTGATCCTGGCGCTCCCCGGCGAGGACGGGTTCGCCGTGGTGGGTGACGGGTCCGTGACCGAGCCGGGCCGGTACGCACTGCTGTGTTTCATCCCGACCGGGGTCGACCCCGACGAGTTCCTCGCCGCTGTGGAGGCGGCCGGGGGTGGGCCGCCCGAGATCGACAGCGGGCCGCCCCACGTCGCTCACGGGATGTTCGCCGAGGTCGTCGTCACGCCGTGACGGACTCGGTGAGCGGGCCACTCCGCAGTGGTCGCCCCGCCGCGGCGCGGCGGGCGTTGTCCACGACACGGGGCGCGTAGCAGTCGAGGAACACGGTGGCGCTCAGCTCACGTCGGGTGCGCACGCCGACCTTGTCGAAGATGTGCTTGAGGTGTTCTTGCACCGTGTGGGGTGACACGAACAGCTCGGTCGCGATCTGCGTCGTCGAACGCCCCCTCAGGACCAGGCGCGTGACCTCTCGTTCCCGGGCGGTCAGGTCGTAGGCGTCCATCAGCAACGGCATCACCCGGTCGGGGTTGGCGGGCTCGATCAGCACCGCGACGCGGTCTCGTCCGGCGCCGTGCAGCGGCGCCCCGTGCAGCACCACCCACTGGCCGCGGTCGTCGCGCACCCGGACGGTCGTGTCGGGACCGGCGCCGCGCTCGTCGCCGGCATGGAGACCCCCGCGCGAACGGGCGCGTGCGGCGCACGCGACCGCCATCGCGGGAGTGGGGAGCGACTCACCACCTCCGCCGGGGAGCGCGGCGAGCCACCGCTCGGCGGTCGGGGTGTGCGACTCGATCCTCAGGTCGGGCCCGACCACGACGGTCGCCGGTGCGTCCGGACCGTCGGGCTCGATGGCGTCGCCGACGAGCATCCCGCGGCGCACGCCCACCGCGAGGTGCGGTGCGACGGCGCGGAGGAGGTCGAGCTCCTGGCTGCTGAAGGGAGGTCGGCCGTCGGCGCGGACCAGGGTGAAGCTGCCCCACACCCGCCCACCGCGGTCGCGCATCACCGTCTCGACCACGTGCCGCAGACCGTTGGGTCGCATCAGGTCGCGGAAGAGCTTGCAGCGCTCGATGTGACCCTCGGTGGCGTCGTCGAGGGTCAGCTGCGCGAGTTCGGATCGGATCGCGTGATCGGTCTTCATGTAGTCGTCCTCGAGGTACTCCCACGTGAAGATCTCGGGCGGTGTCGGCTCGCCCCGACCGGTGAACGAGCTCGTGCCGATCAGCGTGGCGGGGTCGAGCGTCTTCCAGATCAGCTCGTCGACTCCGGGCACGAGTGGGGTCAGGACCGACTGCGACTCGGCGATGAGCGTGCGCGTGTCGAGGGCGCGCTGTGCCAGGTCGGCGACCCTTGCGACCCCGCGGGCACGGGCGTCGGCCCCCATGGGACGAACGTACGCGACCTGTCGCCGGATGTGAACCCCGGACCTGCCGGTGTCGTCGCCGGGTGTCGTGATTCAGCTTCCGGCGGGCCGTGAGCCGTAGTCACCCCACGGGTCGTCGCGCTCGCGGATGACCTCACGGAAGCCCTTCTCCTCGAACGATTCCACCCACCGGTAGGCCTCCTCGGTGTGGCGGGTGATGCCGTCGAAGATCGTGCCGAGGAGCTGCGACGTGCGCAGGCCCATGTTCTCGTACGCCTGGTTGATCAGCATCTTGTTGAGCGCCAGCTGGTTCGCGGGGATGTGCCGGAACCGGCGGGCCTCGGCGTCGACGACGTCGGCGATCTCGTCGGGCTCGCACACGTGTGACACGAGCCCGATGCGGTGCGCCGTCTCGGCGTCGATCGCCCGCCCGGTGAGCAGGAACTGCTTGGCGTGCTCGAGGCCGAGCCGGTGCACCCACATCATCGTGGTCGGCGTGCCGTAGATCCGGCTGGGCGCGTACCCGATGTGGGCGTCGGACGCCATGTACAGCAGGTCGGCGCACAGGATCATGTCGGTCGCGCCCCCGATCGCCCAGCCGGTGATCTCGCCGAGGACCGGCTTCGGGCACTCCCAGATCTTCATGAAGCGGCGCACGTTGTTGTGCATGAACTGGTAGTCGCGGACCGGGTCCCACGCACCGGCTCGCGGCGCCGGACCGCGTGCGCCGTAGGGGGTCGACCATCCCGGTTCGTCGCCCGACGAGCTCCCGGCACCGGCCGTCAGGTCGTACCCGGCGGTGAGGGTGCCGCCGCTGCCGCGGATGACGACGGCGACGACGTCGGGCGACTTCGTCGCCGCGTCGATCCCGTCGGCGACTCCTTGGATGACGCGGTCGGTGAGCGTGTTCTTCTTGTCCGGCCGGTCGAGGGTGATGACCGCGATGTCGTCGCGCTCGGTGTAGGTCACGTCCTCGTTCGTCCAGGGGTCGTCCATCCCGCGAGCGTGCCACGTCCGGACACGGTGCGATGACGGCACACCGCTACTGTCGGTGCCATGACCCGGAGCGAGTCCCCGTTGACGTCGTCCCACGCTCTCGGGCCCGCAACGCCACCCGTCCGCGACGTGACCGTCGGCGATCTGCTCCGCGAGGCGGCCACCGCCGAACCCGACCGGGTCGCGTTGATCGAGGGAGTCCCCGACGTCGCGTCGCGTCGGCAGTGGACGTACCGCGAACTGCTCGACGAGTCGCTGCGGGTCGCCCGGGCGCTGCGGACCCGGGTCGAGCCCGGCGACCGGGTGGCGGTGTGGGCGCACAACATCCCCGAGTGGGTGCTGCTCGAGTTCGGGTGCGCGCTCGCGGGTGTGGTGCTCGTGACCGTCAATCCCGCGTACCGCAGCCAAGAGGTGGAGTTCGTGCTCGGCCAGTCGCGGGCGTCGGTGCTGTTCGTGGTGCCCGAGGTCCGTGGCAACCCGATGCTCGCCGTCGCCGAGGAGGTCCAGCCGCGCTGCCCGGAGCTGCGCGAGATCGTCAGCTTCGCCGACTGGGACGACTTCGTCGCGTCCGGCGCGGCCGACGTCGAGCTCCCGGCGGTGGTGCCCTCGGACCCGATGATGATCCAGTACACGTCGGGGACGACCGGCTTCCCGAAAGGTGCGTACCTGCACCATCGGGGTCTCGCCAACAACGCCGCCCACACCGTCGAGCTGATGGGGGTCCGCGAGGGGTCGGTGTTCGTGACGACGATGCCGCTGTTCCACACCGGGGGGAGCGTGATCTGCGTGCTCGGCTCGGTCTCCAGACGCGTCACGCAGGTGCTGGTACCGGCGTTCGAACCCGGTCTCGTCCTGGAACTGTTCGACACCTACCGGGGCAACGCCATGGTCGGCGTACCCACGATGCTCGTGGCGCTGCTCGAGCACCCCGACTTCGCCACGACCGAGCTGAGCCAGCTCGACGCGGTGTGCTCGGGTGGCTCGCTCGTGCCCGAAGCGCTCGTGCGCCGCTTCGAGACCGAGCTCGGCGCGCCGTTCACCATCGTGTTCGGGCAGACCGAGTGCTCGCCGGTCGCCTCCATGACCCGACCGACCGACACGATCGAGGACAAGTCCGGCACGGTCGGGCCGCCGATGCCGAACGTCGAGGTCAAGATCGTCGATCCCGACACCGGCGAGACGCTGCCGATCGGCTCGGTCGGCGAGTACTGCACCCGCGGGTACCACGTGATGCTCGGCTACTTCGACCTCCCCGAGCAGACCTCCGAGACGATCGACGCGGATGGCTGGCTGCACACCGGCGACCTGTGCGCGATGGACGCCCGCGGCTATTGCACGGTCGAGGGTCGGCTCAAGGACATGATCATCCGCGGCGGGGAGAACATCTACCCCCGCGAGATCGAGGAGCTGCTGTTCGCCCACGAGATGGTCGGCGAGGTCGCCGTCGTCGGCCTCCCCGACGACACGTGGGGCGAGATCGTCGCGGCGTTCGTCCGTCCCGCCCCGGGTGCCGACGTCGACGAGCGGGCGTTGTTCGCCCACGTCCGCGAGCACCTCGCCCCGCACAAGACGCCGAGGCACTGGATCGTGGTCGACGAGTTCCCGCTGACCGGGTCGGGGAAGATCCAGAAGTTCAAGCTGCGCGAGCTGTGGGAGCAGGGCGCGTTCGACACCGGAGCAGCCGAGAGCGACAGGAGGTCCTGACATGCCGTACGTCGAGGGTCGGGTCGTGCACGACGCCGACGCGCACATCATGGAGCCGCCGAACTGGCTGCGCGAGCACGCCGATCCGGCGATCCGCGACCGCATCGAGCCGTTGAGCTATCCGGGCGGCAACGAGCTCGTCCAGACCGGCGATCCGGCCGAGCAGCAGCGCGATCTCGACGCCGCCTTCCGCCGGCTCGCCGAGCGGCACCGTTCGGACGACTACCGCTCCACCGAGGCGGCCGAGATCATGTTGCGCAAGAACTTCGCCGCGACCGGGTCGTTTCTCCCCGAGGATCGTCCGCGGGCGCTCGACCTGATGGGGGTGTCGAGCCAACTCGTGTTCAACACGTTCCACAACCGTCGCTTGTACGACTGGGAGCACGCTGGCGACGTCGACCTGGCCTGCGGCACCGCCCGCGCCCACAACCGGGGGATGGTCGAGTTCTGCTCGGTGGACGAGCGGTTGCTGCCGACGTGCTACGTCCCGCTCGCGTTCCTCGACCGGGCCGAGTCGATGGCGGCCGAGGCGATCGAGATGGGAGCGGCCGCGCTCCTCGTCGCGTCGGGTTGCCCGCCCGGGCACTCACCGAGCCACCGTGAGCTCGACGGCGTGTGGGCCCGAGCCCAGGAGGCCGGGATCCCCGTCGTGTTCCACGTCGGTGGGACGGGCGACCTGATCGACCCGGCGTACTTCCGCAACGGGTTGCCGATCCCACCGGACTTCCACGGCGGTGAGGAGAACTTCCGGTCCGTCGACTACATGGCGATCCCGCACCCGCCGATGCAGACCCTGGCGACGATGATCCTCGACGGGGTCCTCGAGCGGTTCCCCGACCTGCGGATCGGCGTCATCGAGCAGGGCGCCGTGTGGCTGCCGTCGTGGATGCGTCAGATGGAGTCAGCGGTCGACGCGTTCGGCCGTCACGAGGAGCGTCTGCAGCAGCTGTCGCTGCGTCCGTCGGAGTACGTCCGGCGCCAGGTCCGGGCGACGCCGTACCCGACCGAGGACGTCGGTTGGATCATCGCCCAGTCCGGCCCCGAGGTGTGCCTGTTCTCCTCCGACTACCCCCACGTGGAGGGCGGCCGGCGGCCGGTCGAACGCTTCGAGGCCAGCCTCGACGCGGCCGGCACCGACGAACGTGCCCGGCAGCGGTTCTGGAGCGACAACTTCTGCGACCTGATGGGCACCGCCGTCGCGCACCTCACCACGGTTCCGGGATGAGGTTGCGCCGCCGGTCCGGGGGCCGGTCGATGCCGTCGTCGGGTTCGGCGAGCGCGAGGTCGATCTCGGGGTACTCGACCGGTTGGTAGTCGACCAGCGACAACAGGTGGGTGATGGTGTTCAGCCGTGCTCTCCGCTTGATGTTGCCGTCCACCTCCCACCACGGGGCCTCCGGGATCGACGTGTGCTCGAACATGAGGTCCTTGGCCCGGGTGTAGTCGTTCCACTTGCGCTGGGAGTCCACGTCGATCGG
This sequence comes from Ilumatobacteraceae bacterium, assembly GCA_007122945.1. GTDB lineage: Bacteria > Actinomycetota > Acidimicrobiia > Acidimicrobiales > Ilumatobacteraceae > SKSP01. The sequence goes on from SKSP01000426.1 coordinate 8,627, forward strand.
TGAGAACTTCCAGCGCTTGGCGGGATCGTCGAGCCGCTTGCGGAACCGGTGCGCCTGCTCCTCGGGCGACACCGTGATCCAGTACTTCATGAGCTGGACGCCCGAGCGCACCAGCATCCGCTCGAACTCCGGCGCCGAGCGCATGAAGTCCCAGTACTCGTCGTCGGTGCAGAAGCCCATCACCCGTTCGACGCCGGCCCGGTTGTACCAGGAGCGGTCGAACACGACCATCTCGCCGGCCGCCGGGAGGTTCTCGACGTACCGTTGGAAGTACCACTGCCCGCGCTCTCGATCGGTCGGCTTCGGCAGTGCGACGACGCGGCAGTACCGAGGGTTCAGCGGCCCGACGATCCGGCTGATCGTGCTGCCCTTCCCGGCGGCGTCGCGCCCCTCGAAGACGACGACGAGGCGGTGGCCCGACGTGCGGATCCACTCGAGCATCCGGACCAGCTCGAGCTGCAACCGCTCGAGCTCCGCCTCGTAGACCTTGCGCTTCGGCTTCGTCGCCATGACCGTCGTCCCGATCGTCAGGCCGCGCGCAGGTCGTCCATGACCTTGCGCCACCGCTCCGGATCGCTCTTGTAGGGGGCGTAGAAGCTGATCCGCTGGATCACGTCGCCGTAGCGCCGGTGCAGCTCGGCGGCGATCTGCTCGGGTTGGCCGACCACGGCGAACGTGTTGAGGACGTCGTCGTCGATCAGCTCGCCCATCTCGACCCACTTGCCCTGCTTGGACAGCGCGTTGAGCTCGTCCTGCAGGCCACCCCAGCCGTGGATGTCGAGCACGCCCCGGTACGCGGGCGTCGAGCCGTAGAACGCGATCTGCTGGCGGGTGCCGGCCGCTGCCTGCTCGATCTCGGCGTCGTCGTTGCCCGTCACGACGAACGACGGCCCGACGATCTCGAAGCCCTCCATCGTCTCGCCCGCCTTGGCGCGGCCACGCTCGAGCGCCGGGATGGTGACTTCCCGCAGGTACTTCTCGGTGGTGAAGCCGTGGCACAAGAACCCGTCGCACACCTCGCCGGCGACCTCGGTCATCAGCTCGCCCACCCCCGCCAGGAAGATCTTCGGGACGCCCACCTCGGCGAGGTCGGCCGGATCGGGGGTGAAGAAGGGGGTCATCAGCGTGTGCGTGTAGAACTCGCCGCGGAACTCGAGCTTCGTCCCGTTCAGCCAGCAGTCCCAGATCGCCCGGATCGCCTGGATCATCTCGCGCATGCGCGCCGCCGGGTGGCTCCAGGGCATCGAGAACCGCTTCGTGACGTGCGGTTTGATCTGGCTTCCCAGCCCGAGGACGAAGCGCCCGTTCGAGAACGACTGGAGATCCCACGCCAGGTTGGCGAGCGTCATCGGGTTGCGGGCGAAGGCGACGGCGATCGACGTGCCGAGCTCGATGTCGGTCGTGTGTTCGGCCGCCAGCAGCAACGGGAGGAACGGGTCGTGGGCGGTCTCGGCGGTCCAGACGCCGGAGTAGCCGGTCGCCTCGGCCTCCTTCGCGTTCTCGGCGGCGTGCCGCAGGTCGTTCCCCAGTCCTCCGTCGATGAGCATCCCCGAACCGTACCGGTCGGGAGCTCGCGGGTCAGCTCCAGACGCCGGTGAGGTCGATCAGCACGTGGACGTCGTGGTCGGTGTGCACCGTCAGCGTGCCGTCGGCGTCGAGGGCGACCAGCGCGCCGTTGGCGATCGCCGGCGTCGAAGGATGGGTGTTCAGCGTCGAGGTGGTGGCGGGCCGGTTGCCCGGGTGCACGGACACGTAGCCGGCGCCGGCCGGGTCGACCGCGGTGACGTTGACCCACACCGCCCCGACGTCGGCCGGCACGCCGCGGTGGCCGGCGACGGGGATCCGTACGCTGGAGCCGGCCGGGATGCGGCCGCCGGCGGTCGCCGGGTTGGTGACGCCGACCGCCGACCGGCTGTCGAGCAGCCGGATCGGGACGACGGGGGTGAACCGGAGTCCGTCGGCGTCGGGGTCCGGATCGATCTCGACGAGATGTCCGGTCACGTCGATCAGCACGTGGGCGTGCACGCTCGACTCGATCGTGATCGTGCCGTCGTCGCCGACGGCGACGAGTGTCGAGTTCGGCCGGGTCTCACCGGCGGCCATGTTGACGTTGGAGACGTCGACCCGGTCGAGCCCGGTGGGCCACACGGTCAGGTGGCCGGCGGCATCGGCCTCGACCACGGTCAGGTTGAGCGCGACCACCTCGGCGCCGGCCGGTGCGCCGCCGGGGACACCGACGACGGGGACGTTGCGCCGCTCGCCGGGCGCCAGACGGACCTGCCCCGCCGCCCGGGTGTCGAGCACGCGGCCGGGATCGGTGGGGACGAATCCGAACCCGTCGTCGGTACGGAAGAACCCGTTGACGTCGATGATCAGGTCGGTGTCGACCGACGCATGGACGCCGATGCGCCCGTTCTCGATCGGGGCGACCACGTGGTTGGCGGCGGGCTGGTCGAGGAAGTTGACGGTCGAGACGATCGGGATGTCGATGTCGGCGCCCTGGACGCTCAGGAAGCCGGCGCCGGCCGGGCGATCGACCGTGATGTTCACGCTGACCGCGACGTCGCCGGGCTCCCCGATCGGGACGGACATCGTGCGGCCGGCCTCCAACCGGAGGAGGTGCTTCGAAGCACGCGTGTCGGCCAGCCGGAAGGGGCTGGCGGGAACGTACCCCGACGGCGACGAGAGCAACTCGGTGTCGGGGGCCGACTCGGCGGTCGGGGCGGGGTGCGCCGCAGCGGTCGGGGCCGGTGCGGTCGTGGGCGCAGCGGTCGGGGCGACCGGTAGCGGAGCCGTCGGGTCGACGGTGAAGCTCCACGACACGTCCCCGGCGTCGGTGGTGACGTGTGCCGTGTACGTGCCGGGTGCCAGCGGGTCACGGGGGACCACGACGACGGCGTTCTCGTCGGCCATCACCCGTGCCGCGATGTCGGCGCCGCTCCCGCTCCCCGGAGCTCCGCCATGGAGCACACGGACCTCGATCGGGCCGTCCGGGCCGGTGAGCGAGGCGTGGGCGGAGGAGATCGGAGCCGTCATGAGGGCGAACAACGGCAGGCCGGCGGACCCCGACCAACCGACCAGCTCGACCGGGTTGGGGTACTCGGCGATGAAGCGGTTCAGCGGGATGGTCGCATCACGACCGGGGAAGACCGTGACGCTCGTGCGGGGGATGCCGGGGGTGAGGCCTCGGAGCACGTCCAACGTGGCCCCCGAACGCCACGGCGAGGTGTCCGGATCGGCCGCGGCGCCGAATCCGCTCGAGGTGAGATTGTGACGGAGCAGTCCGATCGCGTGGAACGGACCGGTCATCCAGAGGTCGATGAACCGGCGGGGTGTGGCGCCCGTGGAGGTCGAGGTGGCGACGTTGCCGTTCGCCCCGGCGAGGGCACCGCCCTCGCTGTGGCCGGGGTTGCCGGGGGACTGCACGTGGGTGATCCCGTTCAGCAGCATGTATCTCGAGTGCTCGTCGCCCTGCTGCGACCAGGTGGGGTTCTCCACGACCGGGTCGAGGCCCGACATGGCCCGGTACGAGTTGACGATGC
>SKSP01000347.1 GCA_007122945.1 Ilumatobacteraceae bacterium
GCGTGCCTCCGACCCGGCCGGCGACGCGGGTCGCGATCGGTCGCTGCACCGTGCCGGACCGCGGTGCGCCCGGGCGCGGCGAGCGCACCGCCCGCCGGCGACCCCGGACGGGGAGCAACCGGTGTCCGACGTCGAGCCCGACGAGGGCGACGGTCGTCGCCGCCAGCGGGGCGAGCACCAGTCCGTTCACGTCCGCCACCCACGGCTCCGGCCGAGTCGGCCGACGACCCGACCTCCCTCGACGATCGGGCGCACCCCCGGCCCGGAGGCGTCGACCACGACCTCGCCGATCGCGACGACCCGACGGGCGGCCTCCGACGTGCGGGCGACCTGCACGATGATGTCGATCGACCGGGCGAGCTGGGCCCGCACGGCCGTCAGCGGCCACGACGGAGCGGCCTGCAGCACCAGCGTCTCGAGGCGGCCCAACGCGTCGGGCACCGAGTTGGCATGGCAGGTGGACCACGAACCGTCGTGGCCCGTGTTCATCGCCTGGACCATCGCCAACACCTCGTCGCCGCGCACCTCACCGACCACGAGCCGGTCGGGGCGGAGCCGCAGGGCGGTGCGGACGAGCTCGTGCAGCGGGACGGCGCGCACCCCGTCGGCGGTCGCCGTCCGGGCCTCCAGCCGCACGACGTGGCTCCCGTCGGGCGTCGCCAACTCGGCGGTGTCCTCCAGCACGAGCACCCGCTCCTCGGGAGGAAGCAGCGCGAGGAGCGCAGCGAGCAGCGAGGTCTTCCCCGACGAGGTCGCCCCGGCCACGATCGTGTTGCACCGGCCGCGCACGATCTCCCGGAGGACCTCGCTGACCTCCGACGTGCAGAAGGCGTCGAGGGGGAGCGCCCGCCGGTGCAGTCGACGGACCGAGATCGCGGTGCCGTCGACGGCGATCGGTGCGATCACCGCGCACACCCGCGATCCGTCGGGGAGCCGGGCGTCGACGATCGGGTCGGTGCGGTCGAGGCGTCGGCCGAGCGGCGCGAGCACCCGCTCGAGCACGACCGGGATCGTGGGCGGCGGGATCGGTTCGGCGCGCTCCAGGCGGCCGTCGCGCTCGACCCACACCTCCCCGCCGCGGTTCACCAGGACCTCGTCGACGGTGGGGTCGGCGAGCAGCAACTCCAGTGCGTCGAGGCCGGTGAGCCGGGCGATCGCGGCCGTCACGAGCCGTTCGCGCTCGGCCCCGTGCACCAGCGGGGCGACGGCGGCGACGTGGTGTCGCACGATGTCGTGGACGTCGCCGGGGATCTCGGCGACCCGTCGGCACAGCGCCTCGACGGCGGCCGGGTCGGGAGCGGCACACGTCGGGTTCATGCGGCTCTCCGGAGCTCGCGCTGCACGAGGCGTGGCAGTCGGGCGCTGAGCAACCCGGCGTCGACGGCGCGGGCCACTGCGGGGTCGACGGGCACGCTGGCGATCACCGGCGCGCCGACGGCCGCCTCGACGTCGGGCGCTCGCAGCGCTCGCCCGGGTTCTGCGACCAGCACGATGCCCGACGGCCGCAGCGGGGCCGCGACCGCCCGGCGGAGCGCGAGGTAGCAGGCCCGCGTCACCAGGAGGGTGCGGTCGGCGAGCGCGTGCAGCTCGGCCGGTGGGCACCCGGTGCCGGCATCGATCAGCACGGTGTGGTCGTCGGAACCGAGGGCCGAGAGGAAGTCGTCCCAGCGATCGCGGCCGGCCGTCTCCCGCACTCCGCCGGCCGGGAGCAGCACCACGTCGTCGGTGACGCCGACGGTCAGGTCGTGGAGCTGCTCGGCCGGGGTGTCGGAGGCCAGCCAGTCGTGGACACCGGGCCCCGCCGGTTCCGACAGCCCGAGCACCGCCGGTACGTCGCCGGCCAGATCGACCAGCACGACGGGGGGTGGGGTGGAGAGCGCGAGTGAGGCCGTGACGACGGACGTCCCGCTGCCGCCCTTGGCGGCCCAGCAGACGGTGGAGATCGAGCGGGTCGGCGGTCGATGGGGCGGCGGATCGTTGGTGGGCAGGACGGACATGGTTCCCTCCGGCGGCCCGTTCCGGGCCGACGCTGACGAGCGGCGTCGGGGGAGGTCGGAGCGCCGAAAGCTATCCACCGCCCCGCGCCCCGCCCACCCCCCCACCGAACCGTCCGCGCCGATCGCCCCGAAGACGCCGATCGGCGCGGACGGTTCGGGGCTCAGGCGCGGTTGCGGAGGGGGTCGTCGGCGACGCGGCGGGCGAGGTTGTCGAGGAAGATGTCCTCGCCGCGCCGGTTGGTGCCGGCGCTCGTGCCCGACGAGTGAGGCGTCACGATCACGTTCGGGAGGTCCCACAGCGGGCTGTCGGCCGGCAGCGGCTCGACGGCGAACACGTCGAGGCCGGCCCCGCCGAGTCGTCCCGACCGGAGCGCCTCGACCAGCGCCGGCTCGTCGACCAACTCGCCCCGGCCGACGTTGACGAACAGCGCATCCGTCCGCATCGAGGCGAGCGCGTCGGCGTCGACCATCCCCCGGGTCTCGTCGGTCAGCGGTACGGCCAGCACGAGGACGTCGACGTTCGCCACCAGCTCGGGGAGCCGGTCGAACGTCCAGGTCTCGCACGGTTCGTCGCCGCGCACCGATCGACGCATCCCGATCGGGCGCATCCCGAGCGCCGCGCCGAGCCGGGCGACCTCCGTGCCGATCGGCCCCATCCCGACCACGCCCATCGTGAGACCGTCGAGCTCACGGATGCCGCGCTGGTCCCACCGGTGCTCGGCCTGGGCCCGCAGCCAGCCGGGGAGGTCGCGGGTGAGCGCGAGCAGGTACATGATCACCGTCTGGGCGATCGGAGCGGCCGACGACCCCGACGAGGTCGTCAAGGTCACGCCACGGTCGACGAACGACCGGAACACCGGATGATCGACGCCCGCCGACATCGTGTGGAACCACTGCAGTTCCGGGGCCTGCAGGCAGACCTGCATGAAGTTCGGTGTCCGCTCCGGCCAGGCGTCACCGGAGAAGAAGGCGACCGTGATCCGCTCGATGTCCGTGCCGGCGACGCGCTCGTCGCCGACCAGCCGGACCACCTCGAGATCGGGTGCGATGCGCTGCACCTCCTCCGCACGGCGGTCCCAGAAGGTGTCGGTGCAGAACAGGACGTCGCTCATCGTCGGGGACCCTACCGAGCACGCTGGCGCCGGTACCCGCCCGGGCGGCGACCGTGTCAGCCGGGCTAACCTGTCAGGTGGAGGTGTCCGGGCACCTGGTGGGCTCCGCCGCCTTCAAAGCGGTTGGGACGGGCGATCCCCGTCCGGCGGGTTCGATTCCCGTCCACCTCCGCCACACGACCCCGCGGCCCCGGGGCGGCGTAACCTCGGGGGTGTGGA
>SKSP01000075.1 GCA_007122945.1 Ilumatobacteraceae bacterium
CGGGGTGAGGTCTGGGGTGCGGGATGAGGTCTGGGGGGGGCGGGTGAGGTCGGGGGTGCGGGTGAGGTCTGGGGTGCGGGTGCGGTGAGGGGGGCGGGTGAGGTGAGCGGACGGGTGGGTCAGGAGGTGCGGGGTTCGCGGGGGAGGCCGAGGAGGCGTTCGCCGATGATGTTGCGTTGGACCTGGCTGGTACCGCCGGCGATCCGGCCGCCGGGTGCCGCGAGGATGCCGAGCGAGTCGGGCCCGTCCAGCAACGCCCCGGCGCCGGCGAGGTCGCCGCGCAACATCGCCACGTCGAACATCATCTCGGTGATCCCCAGCTTGAGCAGCGACGCCGCGGTCGACGCGATCGGCCCCTGGCGCTGGGCCATCGCCTTCAGCGCCGTACCGTGCGACAGCAGGGCGGTCAACTCCTGGCGCTCGACCGCACCCAGCTCGCGGCCCTCCGAGAGCGCCGTCATCTGGGCGAGTCGGCGCTCGAGCCCGATCACCGACGTCCCGATGTGACCGCGCTCGTTGGTGAGCACCGACATCCCGACCTGCCAGCCGCCGTGGAGCGGGCCGAGGAGGTGCTCGGCGGGGAGTCGCACGTCGGTGAAGAACACCTCGTCGAACTCGGACTCGCCCGTCATCTGCCTGAGTGGCCGGACCTCGACGCCGGGTAGGTCCATCGGGCACAGGAAGAACGAGATCCCCTGGTGCTTCGGCGCCGACGGGTCGGTTCGGGCCATCAGGATCCCCCACTCGCTGACGCGCCCGCCCGAGCACCACACTTTCTGGCCGTTGACGACGAACGCGTCGCCGTCGCGCTCGGCGCGCGTCGACAGCGATCCGAGGTCGCTGCCCGCGCCGGGCTCGGAGAACAGCTGGCACCACACCCGCTCGCCGGTCACGGTCGGGCGCAGCTGCTCCCGCTTCTGGTCGTCGGACCCGTACATCAGCACGGCCCCGCCGGCGAGCACGAGACCGACCATGTTCAGCACCGCCGGCACCCCCGCCCTGGCGCACTCGAGCTGCCAGACCGCGTTGTGCTCGGGCGTCAGTCCGCGTCCGCCGTGCTCGACCGGCCAGTGGATGCCGGCGAAGCCGGCGTCGTGGATGCGGCGCTGCCAGACGCGTCCGTGGCCGACGAGTTCGGGCGGGCAGATCGCGCCGTAGTCGCGCGGGGCGTGCTCGCGGTTGGCCGCCAACCACTCGGCAGCGTGGTGCTGGAACTCCTCGACCGGGATCATCGTGACGTGACCGTACCGACCGGCCCCGCGACGGTCCGAAGCCGGCGACGGGTGCACCGATCCGCCGCAACGCTGGTAGAGAGGGACGGGTGAAGCGCTACCGCATGCAGTTCCCCGTCGCCGAGTCCGACCATCTCGACCAGGACGAGACCTATTTCCACCTGGTGGAGGACGGCGAGCAGATGCGCCTGCGCTTCCACGACTACGCGGCGATCTACCGCCGGCCCGGACTCTACGAGCAGCTGTTCTACGACCGGCTGAAGTGCGAGTCACCGGCCAAGGTGGCGAGCATCCTGCGCTCGGCCGTCGCCCAGGCGGGCGAGGTCAGCAGCCGGTTGCGGGTGCTCGACCTCGGTGCCGGCAACGGCATCATGGGCGAGGAGCTGCGCCGGTTGGGCGTTGCCCGCCTGCTCGGCGCCGACATCATCTCCGAAGCCGCGGAGGCGTGTTACCGCGACCGTCCGTCGCTCTACGACGACTACGTGGTCTGCGACTTCGCCGAGATCGACGCCGAGGTCCGCGAGGAGCTCCGTTCGTGGTCGTTCAACTGCCTGACGACGGTCGCCGCGCTCGGCTTCGGCGACATCCCGCCGCTCGCGTTCGTGAACGCGTTCAACCTGATCCGTCCGGACGGCTGGGTGGCGTTCAACATCAAGCAGACGTTCCTCGACCACCGGGAGACCACCGAGCTGTCCCGGACGATCCGGGAACTGGTGTTCACCGACTATCTCGAGATCCACCACCTCGAGCGGTATCGACACCGTTTGTCGATCGAGGGCGATCCGATCTTCTACTATGCGATCGCCGGCAAGAAGGTCGCCGACGTCCCGCTGGATCTGATCCCCGGCTGATCGGAGGATCCGGGCGCCACCCCGGACCACCTCGAGCGGGCCTACTTCGAGAAGGGCCTACTTCGAGCGGGCCTACTTCGAGCGGGCCTACTTCAAGAAGGGCCTACTTCAAGAAGGGGAGGAACATCATCGTCTCCTCGCCGAGGTTGGTGGGGATGCCGTAGCCGTCGCGATCGGTGATCGTGTCCCACTGGTCGCGGACGTCCTCGGGCGAGAGCGTCGGGGAGGCCCAGCCCTGCGTCTCGCCGATGAACACCTCGGCGACCCGGCCACCACCCACGGAGAAGATCCGTCCGCTCGCCTCGCAGTCCTCGTGGGCGAGGTAGGTGACGAGCGGCGACACGAGCCCGGGGTCGAGCTTGTCGCCGAGCGCGCCCACGATGTCCTCGGTCATCCGGGTCAGCGCGAGTGGGGCGATGGCGTTGGCCTTGATGTTGTACTTGGCGCCCTCGATGGCCAGGACGCGGGTGAACCCGACGAGGCCCATCTTGGCGGCGCCGTAGTTCGCCTGACCGAAGTTGCCGAAGATGCCGGCCGCCGACGACGTCGACACGACGCGCCCGTACCCCTGTTCGCGCATGCGGACCCACGCCGGCCGGGTCACGTGGAACGCGCCCTTGAGGTGTACGTCGAGCACCGCGTTCATCAGATCGGGTTCCATGTTGTGGAACGACTTGTCGCGCAGGATCCCGGCGTTGTTGATGACGATGTCGACCCTGCCGAACGCATCGACGGCGGTCTGCACGATCGCTTCGCCGCCCTCAGGTGTGGCGACCGAGTTCGTGTCGGCCACGGCCTCGCCACCTGCGGCACGGATGTCGTCGACCACCTTCTCCGCGGCGCCCTTGTCGCTGCCGGTGCCGTCGACCGCGCCACCGAGGTCGTTGACCACCACCAGCGCGCCCCGTGAGGCGAGCAACAGCGCGTGGTGGCGGCCGAGGCCGCCCCCCGCACCCGTGATGATCGCGACCTTGCCGTCGAAGCCCAGAGCGTCACTCATGGCTACGAACCGTACCGGCGGATGCCGCTCCCGGCCCAGCTCGCGCCCGGCCGGGCGTTGTCGTCGCCGGGCGTCTCACCCGGCGCAGCGGACGGCCGGGATCCGGACCTGGCGGCCCGGCGTGAGCACCACGATCTCGCCGTCGTGGAGCACGGGGACGCCGTAACCGGACTCGGTGGTGACGGTGCACCCGGCGCGATCGACCTCCACCCGGGCCACGGCGCCGTGGCGCGTCACGCGGAAG
>SKSP01000540.1 GCA_007122945.1 Ilumatobacteraceae bacterium
CCGACGTGGAAGCCGGCGATGTCGAGGGCGGCTTTGACGCAGGGGCCGAGCCCGTAGCGGGTGAACAGCTCGTTGAGCGGCCAGGTGCACCGTTGGAGAGCCATGGCGTCGTCCCACCGGTTGGCGAGGCACAGCTCGTAGAGGCGGATGCTGGCGGCGGGGATGACGCAGGCCGGCCCGGCCATCCAGCCGATGCCGCCGAGTTGGAACACGAGCACGGGGACGTGGGCCGATGCGCTGAACACGCCGAGCCGGTCGCCGTGACGGTTGATGACCGACAGCAGCCGTCCGGTGATGCCCGAAGCGTCTTTGAGGTATCGGACGTTGTCGATGGCGACGAGCTGATCGAGAACGGCGGGGGAGATGTCGGCGCCGAGCAGGCCGGGATTGGTGTAGAGCACGATCGGAACGTCGACGGTGTGGGCGATCGCGGCGAAGTAGTCGCCGATGCCGGTGTCGTCGACGGGGTAGGCGTTCTCGCGGATGGCGATCAGCCCGTCGGCGCCGAGCGATGCGTAGCGCTCGGCCTGCCGGCAGCCGTCGCGGGTGCTGGCGGCGGAGACGCCGGGGATGACGGGGACGCGTCCGGCGGTCTCGTCGATGCAGATCTCGACGATGCGGCGGCGTTGGTCGGCGTCGAGCAGCATGACTTCGCCGGTGCTGCCGAGCGGGCTGATGCCGTGCACGCCGACGTCGACGAGGTGGGCGACGAGAGCGCGCAGTGCCGGTTCGTCGACGTCGCCGGTGTCGGGGTCGACCGGCGACACGAGGTAGGGGATGATCCCCCGGAAGCCGGGGTCGCCGCCTGCGCCGTTGGTGGCGGCGACCCCGGTTGCCGTGGTGGTCACGAGCTGGGGAAGATGAAGTCGTCGGGGTCGAGGCCGGTGGTGCCCACGTCGGCCTCGCCGATGAGCTCGACGAGTGCCTGGATCAGGTCGTCGGTCGGCTCGATCAGGTCGGGTGAGTACGGCGGGAAGAGCACGGCGCGCTGTTCGCTGATGAACCTGTCGAGCAGGTCGGGGTCCTCCACGCCGGACACCGCGGCGAGCGCCGGCCAGACCGAGTCGTCGTTCTCGAGCACCTCGATGCCGGCGGCGAGCATGCCGAACAGGTCGTCGATCCGGTCGGGGTTGGCGTCGAGCCACTCGTCGCTGGCGACGTACAGCAGGTACAGCGCGTCGGGGTCGAACCCGCCTTCTTCCATCAGGCTGCGGATGTTGCTGATGGCCCGCATCTCGCCGGTGGCGAGCGGAGCGAACGCCAGGCTGGAGAACTGGAGCGTGGCGTCGATCTCGCCGCTGCGGACGAACTCGTTGAGCAGTCCGGGGGCGGCCTCGGCGAGCTCGGTGTCGACGCCGACGTCCACGCCGTGCGCGCGGAGCCCTGCGGCACGGATGATCTGGTAGTCGAGCAGGCTGGCGTTGGGAGTCCCGAACCGGCGCCCCTCCACCTCGCCGAAGCTGGTGATCTCCGAGTCGTCCATGACGACGATCGGGCTGTTGTAGGCGAGGAACGAGGCGATCGACTTCACCTCGAGGCCGCTGGCGCGTTGGCGGGCCAGGTCGAGGACGCTGCCCGACGAGATGTCGGTCTCGCCGCCGCGCAGGGCGGTCCACTGCTGCCCGGTGCCCGACAGCTCGATGATCTCGAGGTCGAACCCGTAGTCGGTGTCGATGCCCTGCTCGATGATGATCGACGGCAGGTACCCCTGGCTGGCACTGGTGATGGTCGACCACCGCAGCGGGAGGATCTCGCGCTCGGCGTCCATCGCCTCGTCGGGCTCGGGCTCGGCGTCGGTATCGGTTTCGGGCTCGGACTCCGGGTCCGGTTCCGGTTCCTGATCGTCGGTCTCGGGATCGGGCTCCGGGTCCGGTTCGGCGGTGTCGGCCGCGGCCGCGGCCCCGGTGTCGCCGGTGTCGCCGTCGTCGTCGCTGCCGCAGGCCGCGGCGACGAGCGAGCAGGCGGCCACGATCGCGAGTGCGGATCGGAGTCGGCGGCGGGGGGTAGTGCTAGAGCGTCGCATGGTGGGTGTCTCCCGTGGTGTCGGAGGGGCCGGTGGCCGGCTGGTCGGTGGTGGTAGGGGCGGTCTGCGTGCCGGTTGGCGAGCTGTGGTGGAACAGCGAGTGCGAGAGCTCCCGCTGGTACTCGGCGAGCCGAAGGTCCTCGTGGTCGCGTGGTCGCGGCACCTCGATGGTCACGTCGGCCACGATGCGGCCGGGGTTGGACGCCATGACGATCACCCGGTCGGCGAGGTAGCAGGCCTCGGCGAGGTTGTGCGTGACGAACAAGACGGTGCGCGGCTCGATCTCGTGGATGTCGAGCAGTTCGCCGCGCATCCGTTGGGCGGTGATCTCGTCGAGCGCCGAGAACGGCTCGTCCATGAGCATCAGCGCCGGGTCGACGGCGAGGGCCCGGGCGAGTGCGACCCGCTGGCGCATGCCGCCGGAGAGGTGGGCGGGGAACTGGTCCTCGCAGCCCGCCAGGCCGACGAGGGCGAGGTAGCGGCGCGCGGTGGCCCGCGCCTCCGAGCGGCCGAGGCCGCGCGCCTCGAGCACGAACGAGACGTTCGCCTGGGCGGTCCTCCACGGCAGCAGCCGGTGCGACTGGAACAGGTAGGCGCGGTCGGCGTCCGCGGGCTCGAGGGTGAACGTGCCCTCGTAGCCGGTGTCGAGGCCGGCGGCGATGTTGAGGAGGGTCGACTTGCCGCACCCCGACGGCCCGACGAGGGCGGTGAACTCCAGCGGGCGGATCTCGAGGGTGACCCGGTCGAGGGCGTGCACGTTGCGGGTCTTGGTGCGGAACCGCCGGGAGACCTCGTCGAAGCGGAGGGTGGCGCTCATCGTGACTCCTCCCGCTTCCAGCGGAACAGGTGTCGTTCGAGCGGCCGGAGGACGGCGAACTCGAGGGTGAGCATCACCAGGATGAACGGGATCGCGGCCGCGAGGACCCGTTCCATGTTGAACAGGTTGTACCAGTACTGGATCCGGTAGCCGACGCCCGAGGAGCGGCCGAGCAGCTCGACGAAGATCATGATCTTCCAGGTGAGGGCGAGCCCGAGCCGGCTGGCGGCGAAGATGAACGGCAGCGTCTGGGGCAGCAGGACCTTGGCGATGGTGGTGCGTCGGTTGACGCCGAACGCCCGCGACATCTCCGACAGCTCGGGATCGAGCGACTTCATCCCCTGCCAGATGTTGAACGTGATCGTCGGGAGCACGACGAGGGCGCCGCCGATGATGGCGGCCCGGTCGTTGAGCCCGACCCAGAGGTAGGCGATCACGATGTACAGCAGTGACGGGATCGAGGCGGCGATGGTGACCCAGTTGCCGAACAGCTTGGTGGCGAGCTTCGACATGCCGAGCGTGACGCCGAACGTGATCGCCAGGCTGAGGGCGAGGGCGAACGCGCCGGCGATTCGCACGGCGGTGATCCGCATGTCGGACCACAGGTACCCGGCTTCGATGGCGTCGCCGATGGCACCGATCGACTGGATCGGTCGAGGCAACACGGTGCTGCCGACCCGCATGGAGACGACCTGCCAGAGCGCGATCAGCAGCACGGCCGACAGCGCGGTCCATCCGGCGGAGGCGAGTCGTTCGGAGAGTGTGCGGGGCGGCATGCCGACCTGTTCGGTGTCGATGTCGTCGGGTGGTGCCGAACCAGGTGGTGTCCCGGGCGTTGCCCCGGCGGGTCCGGTGCTCGGCCCGCCGGGACGACCGGTCGTGGCCGTCGCGTCGGTGGTGCTGGTCATGCGACCTCCTGGGTGTGGTCGTGACGACGGTCGGCGGGACGCGGCGCGGCGCCGGCGGCGCTGCGGCCGGCGGTGCGTCCGCCCATGACGGCTTCGGTGAGGTTGCCGCCGAGCAGGTAGACGTGTCCGAAGATCGACCCGAGCTCGCCGGCGCACCACAGCCCGTCGATGGGCGTGCCGGTCGGGTCGAGTACCCGCTGGTGGTGGTCGTGGCGGGGCCCGCCCTGGGTGTTGGTGACGATCGGCCAGGTCTCGATGGCGTGGTAGGGCGGGGTGTCGAGCGGGACCATCGTGCCGGTCGGTCGGCCGTGTGGATCGTGGCCGTCGGCGACGTGGCGGTTCCATCGGGCGACGCTGTCGGCGAGCGCGTCGCCCGGCACGCCGATCGTGGCGGCGAGCTCGTCGAGGGTGTCGGCGCGGTGGATCCACCCGGCGTCGATCTCGGTGGCGTTGTCGGCCGACCAGTGGTAGGCGTCGGCGGGATCCGACCAGGCGGCCCGCCCGACGGGCCCGAGGCGTCGGCCGGCGTCGTCGAAGATCGTCCAGCACGGGATGCGGGGGAACTCGCCGGTCTCGGGATCGAGCCAGCCGAGGTCGCGGTACGGGGTGTCCTGCGGCGCGGGCGGCGCCTCGTTCATGAACCGCCGGCCGTACTGGTCGACGATGATCCACGCGACGGGTCGCTCGTCGCGCCGGGTGCCGCCGAGGTGGTTGCGCATGGCGACGCGCCCGGGGGGACGGAACCCGTACGACCCGTGGAGGTGCCACATGTGCCAGGTGGCGGCACCTGCCCGTTGGGCGAGGTCCACGCCGTCACCGGTGTTGTAGCGGTGTCCGATGGGGGTGATGTCGGGGATCTCGAGGTGGTCGGCCAGCAGGCGGCTTGACCACTCGAACCCGCCGGTGGCGAGCACGACGCCGCCGCGGGTGTGCACGGTCTCGCGCCGCCCGTCGCGCTCGACGACCGCGCCGGTGATGCGCCCGTTCCGGTCGCCGAGCAGCTCGACGAGGGGCGTCGACATCCATGTGTCGATCTCGCGTCGTTCGACCTGGTGGTGCAGGACGCGCATCAGGTTGTGGCCCTTGGAGGGCGAGATCCAGTCGTAGCCGTCGAATCCGGGGATCGATTCGACGCCGGCCCAGCCGAGCGCGTCGCGACCGGGCCAGGCGTACAGGTCGGCGGTCTCGTGGGCGCCCTGGTCGTCCCCGAACCGGACGGACACCTCGGCATCGAGTGGTGCAGCGAGCTCGTGGAGCACGTCGGGCAGCTCGACCATCCAGTCCGCCATCGTGTCGGTGAGCTCTCGGTCGACACGTCGGCCGGAGGTCGCAGCGAGGTAGGCGGCGGCGCCGGCCCGATCGTGGGCGGCGCGCAGGAAGCCGCTGCACATGGCGGAGAGCCCGCCGTGGCGGGGCGCCTTCTCGACCACGAGCACATCGGCGCCGGCGTCGTGGGCGCCGATCGCGGAGGCGCACCCGGCGGCCCCGGTGCCGGCCACCAGCACGTCGACGGTGCGTTCGCTCATACGCGTGCCCTGCCGTCGCCGGTGCTGACGTGGGTGCGGACGAGCGGCGCCAGGTCGCTGGCGAGCCGGTCGAGCTGGCGGTGCTGGTCGTGGTCGGCCAGCACGAACTGGAACGAGGTGACGCCGGCGTCGACGTACGCGGCGACGCGTTCGGCGCAGGTCTCGGCGTTGCCGGCGATGAGCCAGCGGTCGAGGGTGTCGGCCTCGAACGGGAGCCGATGGTACGACTCGAGGAACTCGGTGCCGATGCGTCGGGCGCGAGCGGCGTCGGCGTCGAGGTGGAGGAAGCAGTTGAGACGTCGTTCGAACCGGTGGTCGAGGTCGCGCTCGCGCTGGGCGGCGATCGTGCCGATGACGTCGAGGGCTCGCCGGTACTCGTCGGGGGTGACGATGCCGGTGATCCAGCCGTCGCCCAGTCGAACGACTCGTTCGAACGGTCCGACGAACGTGCCGGCGGTCTCGGGGGTGTGGAAGTCGTTCGGCCCGGTGCCGGCGCGTTCGGGCACGTAGCCACCACAGGCGACGAGGATCGGCGGGTGCGGCGTGCGGTCGGGGGTGAAGCCGGCGTCCACGTGGTCGAGGTCGTAGATGTGGCCGTGGTGGCTGACGTCACCTTCGGTCCAGAGCCGGCGCAGGAGGGTGATCGCTTCGTCGAAGGCGACGCCGCGCTGGCGCTTGGGGATGCCGATCAGCCGGTACTCGGCCTCGACGAGGTCGAGAGGTCCGGTGCCGAGGCCGACGCCGATGCTGGTGCGTCCGGCCGCGACCACGTCGAGGGTGGCCCACTCCTGCGCGAGCAGCACGGGGTTGCGCATGTGCGGTTGGAGGATCCCGGTGGTGAGCTCGATGCGTCGGGTGCGGGCGGCGATGGCGGCGAGCACGACGATCGGCGAGTAGCGGGGCTTGGCGAGGAGGCTGTCGCCGACGGAGACGAAGTCGAGCCCGGCGCCCTCCACGTCGGTGGCGAGATCGAGCAGGTCGGCCAGCGTGAACCCGTCACCGAGGAAGACGGCGGCCCGGTTGTTGACGTACACGCCGATCTTCGGCGGGGGGTGCGGGTCGGGCGTCATCGGAAAAATGCCATAATGTTGATCGAAATTATCGAGAATTGGTGACGTCACCGAACCGTCGATGGCAAACTGGGCACCGGGTGGTGCCGCGGCCGTGAACAGTCGGGCGGGTGTTCAGTAGGACTGAACATACACGATGCCCGTTTCCTGTGTGTTTCGGTTCGGTGAACCCGGCCGGCCGCCCCACCTCCAGCGACATGTGCACGGCGTCGGGCTCGTTCCGACGGGGTATTCGCTAGGGTCGGCGTCGATGAGCGCCGTGCCCGCTGAGCGCGCAGCCGCTGCCGAGTCGTCCGCCGAGGCCACCGACACGTCGCCGGCGTCGTTGGGTCGTGCCGTGCGGGCCGAGCGGACACGGCTGGGCATCACGTTGCGCCAGCTGGCCTCGTTGTCGGGGTTGTCGGCGTCGTTCATCAGCCAGTTGGAGAACGACTTGGTGCACCCGTCGATCCCGACGCTCGACCGGATCGGACGTCAGCTGGGAACGACGGCGCAGGCGTTGATCGCGCTAGGCGACCCGGCGCCGACGTCGGTCGTGCGCCGAGGCAGCCCGGTCCATCCGACGCACGCCGGGGTGGCGTCGTCCGGCCGTGCCCGGGCGCTCGTTCGCGGGGATCGGGCGTTGAGCGCGCTCGAGGTGAACGGTTCACCGCACGAGTTCGCGGACTACTTCCAGCATCCCGGCGAGGAGATCCTGTACATCGTCGAGGGGGAGATCGAGCTCGACCTCGACGGCGAGCTCATCCAGCTCGCCCCTGGTGACGCCGTCACGTACGACGGTCTCCGACCCCACCGCACCCGCAGCACCTGCGACGGCCCCACGAGGATCCTGCTGGTCACGCAACGCCTCCAACCGCCGTCGGACGACGACCGCTGACGCGGTCTGGCGCGGCGAAGACGGGACGTGAACGGCACCTCCTCGATTCTGTGGTGGAAGGCGTTCGCTGGCGGCCGCTGAATCGTCGTCAGAAGCTGACCCGAGGGCTTGTACAGCGGATCCGTGAGCTGTTCGCGGATGTGCTGAAGAAAGCGGCGCGGGCGGCGGCGGGGACGTCAGTCGTCGAGTGGGGGTGGGGTGGTGGCGGTGCCGGTCATGGTGTAGCGGACGTTGGCGATGCGGCCTTCGAAACGGAACGGTGGGTCGTCGTCGGGAAGCACCGGTCGAGTTCCCCGACGTCCGTCATCGCGCTCCTGACTTGCTTCAATCGAGCCAGCACCACCGCTCCGACGGGGGCGTAGGGTGCGAGGTCGGTGACCGGCTGGGCTCTCACGCTCCTTGCCCACCTCGGTGTGGCTCTCTCATAGCGTGCCGGCCGGTCACCGCCCGCTGCGGCGTGGCTCGATAGAGGCGTGCATCGCTTCCTGGAACTCAGGTTGCCCGCCGTGGAACCCACCACCCGGCAACCCGAAGGAAGTGATTCATGACCGTGATCGTCGGCATCGACCCGCACAAGAGCTCCCACACTGCGACAGCGATCACCCCCGATCTGGCCGAGCTCGGCACGATCCGTGTCCGCGCCACCCGCACCACGATTGACCAGCTGCTCGCCTGGGCAGAACCGTGGCCGGAGCGGCGGTGGGCGATCGAAGGAGCTCGCGGTCTCGGCCAGTTGCTCGCTCAACGCCTCGTCGCTGCCGGTGAGACCGTCGTCGACGTCCCCGCCACGCTCGCCGCGCGGGCCCGGCTGCTCGAGACCGGCCACGGCCGAAAGACCGATCACATCGACGCCCTCGTCGCTGTCCAACGGCCGGACCTTGCGCGTGTCACTGCTGATGATCACACGCGCGTGTTGCGCCTGCTCGCGGACCGTCGCGACGAGCTGACCAGGGAACGACGCCGCACCATGAATCGGCTGCACCGGCATCTGCGCGACCTGATTCCCGGCGGAGCACCGCTGCACCTGACCGCCGTCAAGGCCGCCGCCCTGCTCAACAAGGTCCGGCCCGGCGACGCCGTCGAGACCGAACGCAAGCAGATGGCTCGCGACCTGGTCGCGGACGTGCGACGGCTCGACAAGGCGATCGCCGACAACCGCCGCCGCTGCGCCACCGCAGTCGCCGCGTCGGGGACCAGCCTCACCGAGATCACCGGAATCAGCGACGTGCTCGCTGCCAAGATCCTCGGTCACATCGGCGACATCAACCGGTTCCCGAGCGCCGATCACCTCGCCAGCTATGCCGGCACCGCACCGATCGAAGCCTCCAGCGGCGACGTCGTCCGGCACCGGCTCTCGCGACGCGGCAACCGCAAGCTGAACAACGCGATCCACCTCGCCGCACACGTCCAGACGATCTTCGCCGGTCCCGGCCGCGACTACTACCAGCGCCGCCTCGCCGGAGGAAACAGCCGCACCGAAGCCAAGCGACTCCTCAAGCGTCAACTCACCAAAGCCATCTACCGCACTCTCGTCGCCGACCTCGACCGCGCCGTCCTCCACGTGACCGCTTGACATAGAGGCGCTCTCAAGTGGTCAGACGTCAGTCGTCTGACCACTTGAACCCTGAAGGATGGCTGGTTGAACCCTGAAGGATGGCTGGACAGCTGTCAAGCACGGCCTGTCGCTGCATGGTCCGGCGAGGTTCATGCTCGGCGCCGGTCGAGCCGATGATCCCGGGGTGAGGGGACGACCAGCAGGGCGGATGCTCCGCAAGTCGGCGCGAGCGCGCCGCCGGGCCCTCGTGCGTCAGCACTGGGCGAAGCTCGTGCTGACAGGGCTCGTGGTCCTCGTGGGCTCGGCGTTGGCGATCGCTGCCGCTGGGCTGATCTGGTCGGCGGAGATCGCGTGGTTCGCCGCCGGGTTGCTGGCGGCGACGACGATGTGCGCGGCGATGTTCGGCTTCGACCTCGTCGATCCGGTGAGCCGTCGGATCCAGAGCGGCGCGGATGGCGAGTGGTTGACGGCCAGGGAGCTGCGACGCCTGCGCCGTGCCGGATGGCGGACGGTGCACAACGTGCATCTCGCGCACGGCGACATCGATCACGTCGCAGTGGGGCCGGCGGGCGTGGTCGCCATCGAGACCAAGGCGTCGGACTCGGACTGGGACTTCGTGAGTCACTGCGGTGCGACGAGGCGGTGGGCGAGGCAGGCTCGTGATTCGTCGAGGCGTGCGAGGTGGCTGATCGCGCAGCATGCGGACATCGACGTCGAACCCGTCGCGGTGGTGTCGGTCTGGGTGCGGGGAGCGAAGGACGGCGTGGACGACGCCGGCTGGGGTGTCCGCATCGTGCACGGCAGCCGACTCGCCGAGACGATCGGTGCGCTCGGCGCCGTGCACCTGTGCAACGCGTACACGCGCCAGCAAGGACGACTCCCTCGCGCTCGTCCTCGACGAGGGAGCGCTCAACTTGCCGGACGGGATGCCGTTGGTGTGGATCGCCCGCCGCCTCGGCATCACCGGGCTCGACCGTCGCGTGTACGGCCCCGATGATCTGCGCGACCTGCGATCACTCCTGCTCGCCTCTGCCGAGCCGGCTGCGGACGCGTCCTCCGTGCCCTCGGCCGCCGATGCTTCGGACGTGGCCGACGGGGCGATCGTTGGTCGGGCGGTGCAGTTCGACACCAGCGCGGTGCTCTCGCTCATGGAGCGTCGGCCGTCGGTCACCCGCCTGGTCGAGGGCCTCGACGGCCCGCAACCGCGTTCGGTGTTCGTGTACGGCGAGCTGCTCCACGGCCTCGACGTCGAGCCCGACGATCCGGCCCGCCGCCGCACCGTCGAGATGTACGAGTTGCTCACCGAGTCGATCCCGGCCACGCCGTCGCGTCAGCTGTCGCGCACGTTCGGTGCGGTGAGCGCGCACGCCATGCGAACCGGCTCACCCACCGATCCGACCGACCGCTGGATCATCGCGGAGTCCGTCGACCTGGTGGTCGATCTCGTCACGTGCGACGTCGGCCAGGCCGAGCTCGCCTCGTCGTACCTCGACACGATCGGCCACCCGGTCTCGGTCATGCTGCTCCCTGCGTAGGTGTACCCAGGTGCGTCTCCTCATCGCCGGCAGTCTCGTTCGATGACTCGGTCGACGACTCTGGAGAGAGCCGTGCGGAGGTGAATCGGGGTGACACCCCTCGGCTAGCCTGACGTCCAGGTCAGCTCCAAAGCGCTGGCCAGCTCGGAGCTCTGGCTCCCGAACTCGACGAGGCGTCCGCCTCACCGTCACCGGGAGAGTTCCACCGTGACCATGGACGAACGCCAGCGCTACCAGCTCCACCAGTCCCTCGAGACTCATCTCGGACCCGAATCAGCAGCGACCCTCATGGCATATCTCCCACCTGTCGGCTGGGCCGACGTCGCCACCAAACACGATTTGGTCGCGCTCGAACAACGTCTCGATCTGCGCTTCGAAGGGATCGGCCACCGGTTCACCGCCGAGATCGCCGACGTACGCACCGAGATCGCCGACGTACGCACCGAGATCCACGCGACCGTGCGGACCATGACACTCACGATCATCGGCGCCACGGCCGCGATCGTCGGTGCTGCGGCCGGCATCGTCACCGGTATCGCCGCCCTCACCAACCTGTTCGGCTGACTGCTCAGGCGGTCGCCCTCGGCTCATTGGCAGCTTCGGCTCAGCGCAGCGAAGGCTTGTGTCACCGATTCTGCCGGTGTTGTGAGACCAGCATCATCATCTGGTGCACGAGGGCGGGTGCGGCCCACGACGACGCCGGATGGATTGTCACGTGGACCACGCCGGGCCGCGACATCCGACCACGACACCGCGCGCCGCCCACGAATTGCGGTGGCGCACCATGCAGATGCACGAGTTGCTGACCGAGTGGATCCCGGCCACGCCGTCACGGTGTCCCGGCGCTCGGCTACCCTGTGCGTCACGCCTGGGTTGCGGCCTGGGCGCTCGGAGAACGTACTCCCGGATCCGCGAGGCCTCCCGCCTCACCGTTGCCAGGAGACCGATCACCGTGACCATCGACGAACGCCAGCGCTACCAGCTCCACCAGTCCCTCGAGACTCATCGCGGACCCGAATCAGCAGCGACCCTCATGGCACATCTCCCACCCGTCGGCTGGGCCGACGTCGCCACCAAGCGAGATCTCGACAACCTCGGCCACCAACTCCGTGCCGAGATCGCCGGCGTGCGCATCGAGATCGCCGGCGTGTGCACCGAGATCGCCGGCGTGCGCACCGAGATCCACAAGGTGGTGAGGACCATGGCGCTCACCATGGTCGGCGCCACCGCCGCCATCGTCACCGTGGCCGTCACCCTCACCAACCTGTTCGGCTGATCTCGGCGGTCACTCGCTGCGACAACTGGACGCGTGGGCCGAAGCCGAGCCGCTCGGCGGCCGTCTGGCCGAGTTGAGGCCGGGGAGACGTGGACGTGCACCCGGAATCCCGCACCTGAGTGACATCGCCACCGCGACCAACCTGTTCGGCGCTGAGGTGACCGATTCGGAGTGAGGTGCAACACCGACGACGAGATCTCGGTGACCGCTGACCGGTGACCGGACCGTCGCCGCCAGTTGGTGACGCCCGCTGAGCGGCGGCTCGGTAACCTCCCCATCGTCGATCACGTGCCCGGCATGTGGCACTGCCCAGGAGGTGTCCTCGATGCCCACGACGTCATGTAACCGTCGTCCGCCGTACGGGGCTGATCCATGGTCGCGAGCGGACGAGTGCCGACGCGAGGCGGATCGTCGAATTCGCGAAGCGGACGAGCGGCGACGGGAGGCGGAGCGACGACTTCGCGAAGCGGAGCGTCAACGGGACGAAGCGGAGAGACGCCGACGCGAAGACAACGAGGAGTGGTGGCTCATCATCATGCTGTTCGGGGTGAGCCTCC
>SKSP01000489.1 GCA_007122945.1 Ilumatobacteraceae bacterium
CGTCGTCAGAACACAACGTCGTCGGAACGCGGAAGAAGGCGGGTGGCCCCCTCATCGGGGGCACCCGCCTTCTCGGTTCCCGGCGGTCAGCTGGAGGGGGGCGGCGGGGGCTGCTCCTCGTCGGCGGGCGGCGGAGGCGGCGGATCGTCGCTCGCGGCCTCACCGGCGCCCGAGCCCGAGCCCGAGCCCGAGCCCGCGTCGGAGGCGGAGCCACCGGACTTGCTCTGGAGCTTCTGGCCGAGCTCGGCCAGGTTGCCGCCGGTGGCGGTGAAGTTCATGTACGTGCCGGCCACCACGACCGCCGCGGCGATCAGGGCGAGGAACAACCCGATCGCCCGATCGAGGTCCTGGGTGTAGAAGAACCGGATGATCACCAGCAGCAGCCCGAGGGCGGCCGCCCCGAGGAACACGGTCGGTGCCGGGAAGGTCTCGGGCAGTTTGAAGATCTCGGCCGCTCCGAGGAATGTGAGGACGCCGAGGGCGACGAAGATCAGCCACGGGACGATGCCCGTGAAGAAGAAGTCGAACGCGTTGGCGCTGACCGATCCGAAGCCACCGAAGCTGAGTTCCAGCCACGGCAGGAAGCCGGCGATCAAGAAGACGGCACCACCTCCGACGATCAGCCAGTCATGTGTCTTGAACTTGCTCAGATCCACTTCGTCCCTCCGATTGCTCGGTCCGATTGCTCGGTCGATGTTCCGGTCCGTGCTGTCACGGACATGTCGCGTTGCACCGTAGTCCGCTCGCGCGGGTGCCGGTGCGATCTGCCGTCCGATCGGCCGTGCTCGGGTACGGTCGGAGCGTGCCCACTGCGCTGCTCTCCGTCTACGACAAGTCCGGAATCGTCGATCTCGCCCGCTCGCTGCACGGCCTCGGCTGGTCGTTGCTCTCGAGCGGCGGGACCGCCCGCCAGGTGCTCGATGCCGGCATCCCCGTCACCGACGTCGCCGAGCTGACCGGGTTCCCCGCGATCCTCGGTCACCGCGTCGTCACCTTGCACCCGAAGGTGCACGGTGGTCTGCTCGCCGACGTCGACGACCCGTCCCACCGCGCCGACCTCGACGAGTACGGCATCGAGCCGATCTCGCTGGCGGTCGTCAACCTGTACCCGTTCACGAGCGAGCCGGGGATCGAGCTGATCGACGTCGGAGGTCCGGCGATGGTCCGGGCGGCGGCCAAGAACCACGCCCACGTCGGTGTCGTGGTCGACCCGGCGGACTACGAGGTGGTGGCGCGCGAGCTGCGCGACCGGGGTGAGCTCTCGGCGGCCACGAAGCGCCGACTCGCCCGCGACGCCTTCGCCCACACGGCCGCCTACGACGCCGCGATCGTGACGTGGTTCGACGAGATCGACGCCCATGCCGACGTCGCCGACGTCGACGTGCTCCCGCGCACCTTGCACCTGGCCCTCGAGCGGGCCCAGGACCTGCGCTACGGCGAGAACCCGCACCAGGAGGGCGCCCGCTACCGGACCATCGGCTCGACCGGCTGGTGGGACACCATGACCCAGCACGGCGGCAAGGGACTCAGTTACCTCAACTTGTACGACACCGAAGCCGCGTGGCGGCTGGTGCACCGCTTCGAGGGGCCGGCGTGTGTGATCGTCAAGCACGCCAACCCCTGTGGCGTCGCACTCGGCGACGACCATCACCACGACCTTCACCACGACCAGCACCACGACCAGCACCACGACGCGGTGCTCGAGGCCTACACCCGGGCGAACGCGTGCGACCCGGTCAGCGCGTTCGGCGGGATCGTCGCGATCAACCGGGCGGTGACCGTGGCGACGGCCGAGGCGCTCGCCCCCGTGTTCACCGAGGTCGTGGTGGCGCCCGCGTACGAGCCCGGCGCGCTGGACGTGCTCACGGCGAAGAAGAACCTGCGCGTCCTCACGGCCCACGCGCCGGGGCCGATCCCGTTCGACGTGCGACCGATCGACGGCGGGCTGCTGGTGCAACAACCCGACCCGGTGACGACGATCCGAGCGACGTGGGAGGTCGTGACGTCCGCCGATCCGACCGACGAGCAGTGGCGCGATCTCGTGTTCGCCTGGCAGGTCTGTGCCGCCGTGAGCAGCAACGCGATCGTGTACGCCAAGGACGCGCAGGCGTTCGGCATCGGCGCCGGGCAGCAGAACCGCCTCGACTCGGCCCGCATCGCCGCCGAGCGCGCCGCGGGCCGGGCGGAGGGCGGCGTGTGCGCCAGCGACGCGTTCTTCCCGTTCCGCGACGGCCTCGACGCCGCGGCGGCGGCCGGTGTGTCCGCGGTGATCCAACCCGGCGGCAGCGTGCGCGACGAGGAGGTCATCGCGGCGGCCGACGAGCACGGGATCGCCATGGTGTTCACCGGCGAGCGTCACTTCCGCCACTAGGTTCGATCACGACGTCGAACACGAGACGAAGGAGTGACACACCCATGAGCGGAGCAGATTCCTCGCAGGGCCCGGGCTGGTGGCAGGCCAGCGACGGCAAGTGGTACCCGCCCGAGTCCAAGCCCGGGGCCCAGCCGAGTCAACCGAGTGAACCCGCCCAGCCGGCGGCACAACCGGCGCAACCAGCGGCTCAGCCCGCGTCGTCGGGCATGCCGGCCGCGGCCCCGGTGGGCGGCGACGCGTCCACCGAGGGGGGCTTCTTCAGCCGGCTGTTCGACATGTCGTTCACCCGGTTCGTGACGCCGAGCCTCATCAAGGTGCTGTTCATCCTGGCGATCATCGTCGTGTCGCTGGTGGCGGTGTTCATGCTGATCGGCGGTGCAGCGAGCGCCGGTGACGGCGGCATCGTCCTCGTGATCCTGGCGCCGATCTACTGGCTCCTCGGCATCATCTACGCCCGGGTGCTGCTCGAGTTGGCGATCGTGTTCTTCCGCATCGAGATCAACACCCGACCGCGCTCGTAGCGACGGTCCACCGGATGCGGCCGATGACCTCCCGGTAGCCTCGGGAGGTCATGGCTCACATCGCCGATCTCCTCGCCGCCGGACGGACGTTCTCGTTCGAGTTCTTCCCCCCGAAGACCGACGCGGCGCAGCTCTCGCTCGGCCGCACGATCGCCGAGCTCGAGCCGCTCGAGCCCAGCTTCGTCAGCGTCACCTACGGTGCCGGCGGCTCGACGCGGGAGCGGACGCACCAGGTCGTGACGTGGGTGCGTCGGGAGACGCCGATCACCCCGATGGCGCATCTGACCTGCCAGGGCCACACCCGCGCCGAGATCGCCGAGATCCTCGAGAACTACCGGGCCGCCGGCGTGGAGAACATCCTCGCCCTCGGTGGGGATCCCCCGAAGGACCCGGCCGAGGCCCGCCCGAGCGACTACCGCTA
>SKSP01000309.1 GCA_007122945.1 Ilumatobacteraceae bacterium
CGGACGGCGTCGGACGCTATGACCAGCAACCGATCGAGGTCGCCGCGCTGGCCGATGCGTGCGCCCGTGCGCAGATGGTGACGGGCGACGACGAGTGGCGGCGCGGCGTCGATCTGGCGATCGACTGGTTCGCAGGAGCCAACGACGTCGGCTCGGTCATGTGGGACGCCGCGACGAGCGGTGGCTACGACGGGCTGACACCGTCGGGTCCCAACCTGAACCAGGGCGCCGAGTCGACGTTGGCGCTGATCTCCACCCTGCAGCACGTCCCGCGGGACGCCCCGAACGGTGCCGACCGGACGTGGCCGGGTGCCTGGCCCTACCCGGCCAACCGGTCGAGCAGCGCGTCGAGCGGGACCGTCGCGACGCTGGCACCGACGTCCGCGTAGCCGTAGGGGAGCACGAGGTGCTCACCGTGGACCATCCCGCCGCACGAGTAGACGACGTTCGGGACGTACCCTTCCCGCTCGTCGTCGTCGGGGCCGAGCAGCGCGTCGGCGAGATGGCCGATCACCCGACTCGGATCGGCGAGATCGAGCAGGAGCGCGCCGATCGCGTACTGCCGGAACGGCCCCACGCCGTGGGTGATGACGAGCCACCCCGCGTCGGTCTCGATCGGCGACCCGCAGTTCCCCAGCTGCACCAGCTCCCACGGTCGCCTCGGTTCCTGGATCACGGTGGCGTCGCGCCACACGCGGATGTCCGTCGACGTCATGACGAAGTTGTTCACGTTGTCGTGACGGCCCAGGGCCACGTACTCGCCGTCGATCCGGCGCGGGAACAGGGCGATGCCCTTGTTCTGTGCGGAGCGACCGCTCAACGTCGAGATGCGGAACTCGGTGAAGTCGTCGGTCACGACCAACTGGGGCAGGATCTGGTGGCCGTCGAACGCGGTGTAGGTCGCGACGTAGGTGACCTCGCCGTCGTCGTCGACGAAACGCACGAACCGGGCGTCCTCCATCCCGTGGCTCTCGGTCGCTCCACTCGGGAACAGGACGCGCTCGGAGATGTCGGGGGAGGACGGGAACGCCACGGTGTAGTTCGACGCGGCGAGCCAGTGCATCACGTGCGTGGTCTCACCCGAGATCGACCGCTGGATGCCGACCTCGTCGAGTGATTCGATGGCCGCCTCGAGCTGCTCCATCGCGAACCGGTCGGGCAACAGGTCGAGCACGTGCTCCTCGACCTCGTTCAGCATCCCCAGTTCTTCGAGCTTCGTGGTGAAGGACGCCTTGTCGTACGCGTGGGCCGTGCGGTCGCCCGTGACGGCGTACCGGCTCGGCGGGTCGAGGGTGATCGTCGCGTCCTGCCCGATCACACCGGATCGGAACTCGATCGACGAGAGGTGCCCCTCGCCGATCGCCCGGAGGCTCATCACGAACCGGACCTCGCCGGCGTCGAGACCGGACTGGTCCGGACCCGCGACGATCGACGGATTGCCGAGCGCAGCACCTTCGATCGAGTATTCGTGGGTGAAGTACGCGCCGACCAGGCGCCGTCGGTCCCCGGACATCGGTCCCGACAACGATTCGATGTGACGGTGGTGGAGTCGCTCGGCGACGATCGTGAAGTTCCGGTCGAGGACGGCGTCGAGATCGCGATGTCGATCGGCGAACCGCTCCCACGCCGTGTCGAGCGTCGCGGCGACGGCGGCATCCGACATCGCCAGGATCCGTTCGACGACGACCTGGATCCGCGACGACCCGTCCGGGTAGTACTCCTCGCCGGGAAGGAACGGTTTGGCGATCACGCGGCCGGGATCCGGGCGGAGTCGAGCCGACTCGTGGCGTGTCATCCGGAGCGCAACCATGGGACCCTCGGTTCGTGGTGGTGGGTCTCGCCGCCGATCTGACGCCGCCGACGTCACGATATCGCCGCGACGAACCAGATCGGGTGTGGTGCGACGCTCGATCAGTCGTCGGCTTGCTCGATGGCGTCGATGAACGTGTCGACGTCGGCGTCCTCGCCGCCGATCAACCAGATCGCCACGCCCGCCTCGCCCTCGTCGTCGTCCTCGTCGACCCATGGGAGGACCCCATCGATGCCGTAGCGGTCGACGGTGATGTCGTCGGCATCGGTCGTCACCGGGGCGACGATCGCCAGCTCGACCTCCGCGTCCGCGGGGTGGTCCCGCAAGATGTCGATCAACTCGCTGACTCGCATGGGCGATCCCTCCGCAATGGCTCAGAGCCCGTCGAGCCACGTATCGGCCCGTTCGAGCAGGAACAGGCTGACATGTTTGCACCTCTCGAGGCTGTGGGTCACGGAACTGTCGTTGTTGAGGTACACGTCGGCCAGGTCGACGGACTGGCGGGCGACGATCGACAAGCTCCGTTCGGGTGCGTCGGTGACGGAGGGGAACGAGTCGATGGCCGAGACCTCGACCGGGAGCTCGAGGCCGCCGATGCCGGCGAGCTCGGTGGCGAGCACGAGCAGGTCGGGTGGCTGTGGGAGTGGCGGCAGGGTCCAGGTGAACAGCAGCGGGAACGTGAACCCCGACGGTGGGTCGTCGTCGATGTCGTCGAGCTTGATGATCTCGTCCTCGAACCCGAGCAGCGCCCGCGGATCGACGTCGAGCGAGAGGTGGAGGTCGATCGGGCCGCTACAGGCCTCCTCGGGGTGCAGGTCGACCTCCCAGAGCTGGCGCAGGGAGTAGGTCTCGACGAAGTGGCGTTCGTCGTGCACGTGGAACCCGTGGTCGATGGCCTGGCTCTTGATGTCGGCCACGAACCCCGCTACATCGATGACGGCCACGTCGTTCCCCTCGTCATGCGCCCCCGACACTACCGTTCGTCAATGTGGTGGACCGCACTCCCGACGTCGTGATCGACCTGTTCGCCGACGTGGCCGATCGGGTGGGCGCCACGCTGGCCCGGCAGGTGGATTGGGGTGAGTCGGGACGCCGGCCGGGGCAGTATGCCGTCGACCTCGCGGTGGACGAGGTGTGCACCGAGCCGCTGATCGCGGCCGGGTTCCGAGTGCTCTCCGAGGAGTCGGGCCTGCAGGGCCCGGAGGGTGAACCGACGGTGGTGGTCGATCCGCTCGACGGGTCGACGAACGCCAGTCGGGGCATTCCCTGGTGTGCGACCACGCTGTGCCTCGTCGACCACGACGGGCCGACGGTGGCGCTGGTCGCCAACCACGCGACGGGGGAGCGGTACCGGGCGGTGCGCGGCGCGGGCGCGGCCCGCGATGGAGCTCCGGTGCGGGTGTCGGCGTGTGAGGAGCTCGCGTCGGCCGTGATCGGCGTGAGCGGGCTCCCGACCCACCACTACGGCTGGGCCCAGTTCCGGGCGCTGGGTGCCGCTGC
>SKSP01000546.1 GCA_007122945.1 Ilumatobacteraceae bacterium
AGGGGCACGTTCCACCACCCACGGGCGACGACCGGCAACGGTGCGTCGCCGAACGACAGGCCGCCGAACGGCCACCAGAACACCTGCGGGTCGGTCCACGCGCCGGTGAACACCAGATGGAGCAGCGTCCCGAGCGGGAGTCCGAGCAGCGTCCGGCGCAACGAACGACGACCGATCGTCGCCAGCATCACGACGACCAGCAGCACGACACTCGCCGTGAGGCTGTGCATCACCCACGCCCCACCGGTCCACACGTCGATCAGCGGTGGGAGGAGGGCGCCGACCACGAGCAGTCGATTGTCGAAGCGTGGGTCGCGGAACACGAACGAGATCGTGAGGATCGAGGCCCCGACGAACCAGAGCAGCACGGCGACTCAGCGGATCAGGATCCGCCCGCACTGCGGGCACGTGGCGAGCGCGTCCGCCGGGGTCGCCTTGATCTCGTCGACCTCCATCGGCGACAGGTCGAGGTGGCACCCCTCGCACCGGTGCCCCACCAGGCGGGCGACGGCGACACCGAGCTGGGCACGAAGCCGGTCGTATCGGGTCAGCGTGGGGTCGTCGAGCCGGTCGCGGAGCGGTGTCCGGCGGGCGTCCAGCTCGCCCTCCTCGCGGTCGAGGTCGGCCTGGACGGCGGCGAGCGCGGCGTCGGCGGCGGCGAGCTGCTCGCGGAGCTCCGACTCACGGGCCAGGTGGGCGACGAGATCGTCGTCGACGCCGGCCTGCTCCTCGAGTGCGGCGAGCTCACGATCGTCGAGCTCCTCGCGACGCTGTTGGAGCGTCGCGAGCTCGTGCTGCAGTGCCTCGGCCTCACGCGGCGCGATCACCGTCTTCATCTGCGCCTCGAGCCGAGCACGCTGACGGTCGATCTCGGCCGATGCCGCCTCGGCGGACTCGATCTCCGTCGTCAGCTCGTCGAGCCTGGCGCGCAGGCGCGACCGGGTGGTCTCCCAGTCGAGCATCTCGGCGCGGGCACGCTCGGCGGCGGCCGTCTCGGGCAGGTGGGCGCGCCGATGGGTGAGCTGGTCCGCGGCGGTGTCCACCTCCTGCAATCCGAGGAGATGCTCGTCGATCGGTCCGCCCATCAGCACGATCTTGCCATCAGCACGGCCCGACCGACACGTTCAGCGGCGCCTGGGGCAACGGATGGTACGGGTCGAGCACGTCGGGTGGGATGGTCGTCCCGCTCTCGATCTGCACCCGGCGGGTCTGCGGCGGAGCCGGTGCCTCCTCCTCGGGCGGCTCCTCGGGCGGTGGGCTGGCGGGCGGGGGCGCCTCGTCCTCCTGCTGGGCCACGTCGCCCACGTCACCGCCGCCCTCGGCCGGGGCCGGGGCCTCGGGTGCCGGCGCAGGCGTGACGGTCACGGTGCGGAACAGGCACTCGTTGCCCGGCAGGTAGAGGCGGGCGGGCGGGCGGATCGGCGCCGGTGGCTCGGGCCAGTCGGTGACCGGCTCGAACGCGTGGGCCGGTTCCATGAAGGCACCCCAGATGCGGGCCGGGAACGTGCCACCCTGGACACGGGGGACACCCTCACGCTGGAACTCGGGGATGTTGACCATCGGCGTGTACCGGTCGGGGTCGCGCACGAGCACTCCGGTCGTGAGGTACGTGGTGGATCCGACGAAGAATGCCGTCGTGTTGCGCTCCTGGGTGCCGGTCTTGCCCGATGCCGGACGCTGGGCGGCGAACGCGGCGAGCTCGCTCCGGCCGGTGCCCGACGTGAGGGTGTCCTTCATGATGTCGACCGCGGTGAGCGCCACCGACTCGTCGAGCACCCGAGTGCCCTCGCTCAGGTGCGTGTAGACGCGGTTCCCGTCGGAGTCGTCGATGTACTCGACGTAGTACGGGGCGTGGTGGAGGCCCCCGTTCGCCATCGTCATCATGCCGACGGCCATGTCGAGGGTGCTCATCTCGTTGGCGCCGGTGGCGTAGCTGGCGAAGGGCTCGATCGGGCGGCGCTGGGAGGTCGGCTGGCCCTGGTACAGGTAGGTCGACTCGGACATGCGGTAGGTCATGTCGACGACCCGGTTCAGGCCCACGATCTGCGACAGCCGGGCGAACGCGCAGTTGATCGACCGGTACGTGTGCTCGCGCAGGCTCCACACGCCGCCGGCGACGCCACCGTCGATGGCGAAGATCGGATCGATGTTGTTGCCCGGGTTCGGGAGCCGGCAACCGCGGCGCCCGTCGATGATGTCGCCGGGCACGGCACCCGCCTGCAGCGCGGCGGCGAGGATGTACATCTTGATCGCGGAGCCCGTCTGGCTCGGCGCGAGCGCCAGGTTGACCTCGTTCTGACCAGGGACGAATCCGCGCCCGCCCACCATCGCGCGGATCGCACCGGACGAGGTCTCGAGCGACACCAACGCGGCGTCGAACCCCTGCAGCGTGTCGGGCAGCACGTCGCGCGCGAGCTCCCCCTGCTCCTGCAGGTACGGGTCGAGCGTGGTGTGGATGTGCAGCCCGCCCCGGAACAGTCGCGTGAAACGCTCCTCGTAGGTCTCGCCCAGCAACGTCGAGCCGTTCAAGAGGTACTCGCGCAGTGCCTCGGTGTAGTACGTGCGCTGGACCGATCGGGTCGGGAGCGCACGGGTCCGCTCGGGGATCACGAACGCGTTCGGCCCCTCGCGCAGGTCGTCGGCCTCCTCCTCGGTCAGCGCCTCGTCGTCCACCAGCCGGCTGAGGACCTGCACGAAGCGGGCCCGGCTGCGGTCGGGGTTCGTGATCGGGTCGAAGCCGGACGGCGAACGGACGAGACCGGCCAAGAACGCGGCCTCGATGAACGTCAGCTCCGACGTCTCCTTGCCGAAGTAGGTCTCCGCCGCCGCCGCGATCCCGTAGCTGTTGTTGCCGAAGAACACGGTGTTCAGGTAGCGCTCGAGGATCTCCTCCTTCGTCCGCTCCTTCTCCAGGCGCATGGCGTACATCATCTGCATCAGCTTGTAGCGCCCGTCGCGCTCGAGCCCGGCGAGGTAGTCGTTCTTGACGACCTGCATGGTGACCGTGGAGGCGCCCTGCTGCGGGGCGTCGGACGCGAAGTTCGACAGGGTGGCCCGCATCAGGCTGCGGACGTTCACGCCGTCGTGGTGCCAGAACTCGTTGTCCTCGACCGCCAAGAACGCGTCGATCACGTGGTCGGGCACCTCCTCGAGTCCGATCGGCTGGCTGTTCTCGAGCTGGTACACGGCGATCTCGTTGCCCTGGTTGTCGTACACGTACGTGCGTTGGGCGAGCGGCTGGAAATCGGGGAGGCGGATCGGCTCCTGCTCGTGCGCGTTGGCGATCAGCCACACACGCGGTGCGACGGCGACGACAGTGCCGGTGACGAGCAGCGCGCCCGCGCCGAGCACGAGCGCGAGGCGGAAGATCCAGCTGACACGGCTCACGATGACGCCGAGCCTACTGACGGCACCCGGCGCTACGGTGTCAGCCCATGTCGTCGGCGAACTCGTCCGTGCCACGTCCGTTCCGCTTCGGGGTGCAGGTCTCCGGTGCGCCCGATCGGGCCGGCTGGGTCGAGATCGGCCGTCGCCTGGAGGACCTCGGCTACGCCACCGCGACGATGCCCGACCACTTCACCGATCAGCTCGCACCGGTGCCGGCGCTCCAGGCGATCGCCGACGCGACCACCACGTTGCGCGTCGGCGCCCTCGTGTTCGACAACGACTACAAGCACCCGCTCGTGCTCGCCAAGGAGATGGCGACGCTCGACGTGTTGAGCGACGGTCGCGTCGAGATCGGCCTCGGTGCCGGCTGGATGCGCACCGACTACGAGCAGTCCGGGATCCCCTACGACGCGCCCGGGGTCCGCGTGGATCGCTTCGAGGAGGGGCTCCAGGTGATCGAGGGTTGCCTCGCCCCCGGGGCGTTCTCGTTCAGCGGCGAGCACTACACGATCACCGATCACGACGCGAAGCCCGATCCCGTCCAGACCCCCCGACCGCCGATCCTGATCGGTGGTGGCGGACC
The DNA here is from genome assembly GCA_007122945.1 of Ilumatobacteraceae bacterium. Classification (GTDB taxonomy): domain Bacteria; phylum Actinomycetota; class Acidimicrobiia; order Acidimicrobiales; family Ilumatobacteraceae; genus SKSP01. Next base: position 3,971 of record SKSP01000546.1, read on the forward strand.
GCGCGTGCTGCGAATCGCCGCCCGCCGGGCGGACATCGTCGGGATCAACGCCACGCTGACCGCCGGCGCGGTCGGCCCCGACGCGATCGCGACGATGACCGCCGAGGCCGTCGACAGCAAGGTCGGGACCGTCCGGGACGCCGCCGGCGACCGGTTCGCCGACATCGAGATGAACATCCGGGCGTTCCTGGTCCAGGTGACCGACGACGCGGCCGCCGCCGCCCAGGGCATCGCCGACATGGTCGGGGTCGACCGGACGATGATCGAGGCCTCGCCGTTCGCCCTGGTCGGGCCGCCGTCGAAGCTCGTCGACGACCTGCGCGAGCGCCGCGAGCGGTGGGGTTTCAGCTACGTGATCGTCGGGCCCGACGAGATGGAGTCGTTCGCACCGGTCGTGGCCGAGCTCGCCGGGACCTGACCCGCGCCCGACACGACGTTCACGGCGCCAGCCGACGGTCCTTCTCGACGACCGTGATGCCCTCGGGGCTCACGGAGTGGCGCTCGGCATCGACCTCGGCGTCGAACCCGATCCGGTACCACTCGGGGATGATGACGTTCTTGTCGATGATCGCACGGTGCAGCCGGGCGCCGGCGCCGATGTGCACGCCGGGGAAGATGATCGACTCGGTCACGTGCGCGTCGTGGTCGATGAACGCCCCCGGCCCGATGATCGAGCGTTCGACGTGGGCACCGGACACGATCGAGCCCTGGCAGAGCAGGCTCCCGTCGACGTACGACGGCTCGCCGCCGGCCCCGCGCGACACCTTCGCGGGCGGGAGGGCGCGACGATTCGTGTAGACCGGCCACTTCTCGTTGTACAGGTTGAACACCGGCACCGGCGCGATGAGATCCATGTTGGCGGCGTAGTACGAATCGATCGAGCCGACGTCGCGCCAGTAGCCGCGTTCGCGTTCGTCCTGGCCCGGTACGACGTTGGTGCTGAAGTCGTACACGTGGGCCACACCCTGGGCGGTGAGCGCCGGGATGACGTGGCTACCGAGGTCGGTGTACTGGTTCTCGCGTGGGGTGACGACGTCGATGAGCGTCTGGGTGTCGAACACGTAGTTCCCCATGCTCGCCAGGCACCGGGTGTCGTCGCCAGGCATCGTGGGCGGGTCGGGCACCTTCTCGTGGAACGCGAGGATCCGACCGTCGTCGTCGGACTCGATCACCCCGAACTCGAGGGCTTCGCGCTCGGGCACCGGGATCGCGGCGACCGTCACCCCGGCATCGGTCTCCTGGTGGTGGGCGACCATCTGGCGCGGGTCCATCCGGTAGATGTGGTCGGCGCCGAACACGCACACGATGTCGGGGCGCTCGTCGTAGATCAGGTTGAGGTTCTGGTAGATCGCATCGGCGGAGCCCTGGAACCACTGCGGACCGCGCCGCATCTGGGCGGGGACCGGCGTCACGTAGTTGTCCAGCAGGGTCGAGAAGCGCCACGTCTGGCTGATGTGACGGTCGAGGCTGTGGCTCTTGTACTGGGTGAGGACGACGATCTTGAGGTAGCGCGCGTTGGCGAAGTTGGACAGCGCGAAGTCGATCAGGCGGTACGTGCCCCCGAACGGGACCGCCGGCTTGGCACGGTCGTTCGTGAGCGGCAGCATCCGCTTGCCCTCCCCACCGGCGAGGACGATCACGAGGACGTTCGGTTCGTATGCCATCGCTCGGAGGGTACTCACCCTGCCGGGGCGAGGTCGGCGTACAGGGCCAGGTATTCACCCGCCGGTTGCTTCCACGACCAGTCGACGCCCATCCCACGGCGGCGCAGCGTGGTCGCCCGCCGACGATCGCCCACGCGCCGGGAGGCCCGGAACAGCGCCGCGCACAACTCCACCGGATCGGGTCGGCGCGCCACCACACCCCGACCCGTGCGCGGGTGCTCGTCGACATCGGGCACCGTGTCGACGAGTCCGCCCACGGCGGTCACGACGGGCACCGCCCCGTAGCGCATGGCCTGCATCTGGGTCAGGCCGCACGGCTCGAACCGACTCGGCATCAGGTAGAGATCGGCGCCGGCGAACATCAGGTGCGACAGCGCCTCGTCGTACCCCTCCACGAACACGAACGAGTGCGAGTGCTCCGACGCCGCCACGTGGAGCCGCCCGGCCAGTTCGGCGTCGCCGGAGCCGAGCACCGCCAGGCGCACGGGCACCTGGTCGAGCACCGGGACGAGCGGTTCGAGCAGGTCGATGCCCTTCTGGTGGGTCAACCGGGTGACGACGGTGGCCACGGGGATCCCGTCGTCGGCGAGCCCGAGCCGGTCGCACAACGCGGTGCGGTTGGCCGCCTTGTCCTCCAGGCGGTCGGCGTCGAACGTGCGGGCGATGTGCGGATCGGTCGCCGGATCCCAGACATCGGTGTCGATGCCGTTCAGGACGCCGAGGAGGTCGTCGGCGCGGCTCCGAAGCGCGCCGTCGAGACCGAAGCCGCCCTCGGGGGTCAGGATCTCCCCCACGTAGTTGGGCGAGACCGCGACGATCCGGTCGGCGAGCGCGATCGCGCCGCTGAGCGGGTTCGTCCCGCCGAACCACTCGAAGTGCTCGGCACGCGGGCCGAGTCGCGACAGCCACCATGCCGGGGCGTTGCCCTGGTAGGCGAGGTTGTGGATCGACAAGATCGTGGGTGGTCCGTCGACGAGGGCCGCCAAGGCCGCTCCGGTGTGCCAGTCGTTCAGGTGCACCACCTCGGGATGCGACATCTGCACCCAGGAGGCCACGGCCCGGGCGAACGCGAAGAACCGGGCGTCGTTGTCGGGCCACCCGGTCCCGTCGGGCTGCAGGTACGGGTGCGGGCGCGCCATGCCGGGCACCGACACCAGGTGCAGACGCCCGCACACCGGGTGGGTGCCGACACGGATGCCCGCTGGCGACGCCCACTCCGGCACGTCCAGCGGGACCCACGCCTCGTCAGCGAGCTCGACGTCGCCGTAGTCGGGTAGCAGGATCTCGACGTCGACGCCCTGGCGCCGCAACTCGCTCGTGAGACCGGCCGCCGCCGCGGCGAGCCCGCCGACGGTCGCGACCGGTGACAGCTCGGCGGTGGCGAAGACGATCCGCATCGCGCCATCCTGTCATCCCGATCGGGGTCAGGCGGGTGGGCTCGCGCCCGGTGTCCGGTCAGGTCCGTCCCGGTCCGACAACACGACCGAACTACGGAGCGGTGCAGCTCGGACTGAGGAGGACGAAATGCTCGTCATGCGCGCCCACGCACGCGAACCCGTCTCCGTCGACCTCACCGCTGAGGGTGGAGCCAGCGATCTTCACGGAGGCAGACGACGCGTTCTGCACCGAATGGGTTTCTCCTTCGATCGACGACCACCGAATCAACGGTTGCGAGGCTGCCCCGACGTTGCGCACGCCGGTGCTCATGCTGCCGCCGGCGGCAGTGACGCTGACATTGCTCATCGACGGCGATGACCCGGCCGCGTTGTCCACCCCGTAGTTGAAACTGCTGCCGGCGGCGGTGGCGGTGACATGGCTCATCATCGGCGACGCGGAGGAGTTCCGAATGCCGCGGTTCGAGCTGCTCCCACCGACGGCGACGGCGGTGAGGTGGAGCATCTCGAATCGCCCACCGGTCACCGCCGTTGTGGACACCGCCGCGGAATGAGCGGCACCGCCGGTGTTGATGACGGTGAGGTGCCGGACCTGAGCGGTGATGTCTCCTGCAGTCACGGTGCCCACAGGGGGGAAGGAGTTGACGCCGCAGGCGCAGGAGAGGGTCGTGACCCCTTGACCGGAACCCTCGACATCGACGAAGTCCTTCAACGCCACCGGCGCTGTCTCGGTGTAGACACCAGGAGCGATCTTGACCACGTACGGCGTCGACGCACTGTTGTCGGTGATCGTCGCCAACGCCGCCGACAACGACGGGAACGTGTTGTCACCGCCCGTCGCCACCCACACCACCCGCGCCGGATCCACACCAGGATCACCCGCGTCTCCCTTCGGCCCGGCAGGGCCTTCGGGCCCGACATCGCCCTTCGGCCCTGCAGGACCCTCAGGACCCACATCACCCTTCGGCCCGGGGGGACCCGCGTCGCCGCTGCCGGTGCCAACTGGCGTGTAGAACCCGGTCACGTCGACCAATACGTCCGTCGCCGGGCCCACCGTGCCGAACGCGTCGAACGTCAACTCGATCGCCCCCGACACCGGCAACGCCACCGTCACCGCGTTCGGCACGATCGCACCCGCCGAGAAGTTCAGACTCGAAGTCTCTGGCGGCCCCGGCGTCCCATCCGGACGCACCGACACGAACCCATCCGCGTCCGGCTCGACCACCGTCACGTTCAACACCACCGCCGACGCACCAGCGGGAACCACCACCCCCGACGAACCATCCGGCCGAGCGACGCTGCCCGTCACCTGCAGCACCCGCGGCGACGGCGACACCAACGGACCGTTCAACCCCAACCCGACACGGGTGTCGAGCACCCGCGCCGGCGTCACCGACACGAAACCGTTCACCACTCCCGACGACGCCGTCGCGAGCCCCAAACCACCCGCACCCATCGACACCGCCACGGCGGCACCGATCGCCGCCCAACGAGACCGTCGCACACCCGACACGACCAACCTCCGAATGCTCCGCTCGGACCCCTCACAGCCGAGGCGTCGGAAGTGTTGCACACCACGACACCACACCGAAACGAACCGTCACCCCGAGCGAACGGTTCCAGGGGTAGCACTACCTTGGGCTCGATGGACGCCCTCCCCGACGCCGACGAGAACCGTGACGACGATCCCCGCGACGCGGCGATCGGCGACGACATCCGCCTGCTCGGACGCCTGATCGGCGACGTGCTGAGGGAACAGTCGGGCGACGAGCTGTACGAGCTCGTCGAGGAGGTCCGCCTCGCAGCGGTCTCGGGTCGGCGGGCCGGCGAACGTCCGATCGAGGCGCTCCGCGACCTGCTCGGCGACACGCCGGTCGGCGTGCAGATCGACGTGATCCGGGCGTTCGGTTGGCTCTCACTGCTGGCGAACACCGCCGAGGACGTCCACCACGAACGTCGGCGCCGGCTCCGGCGCGAGGCCGGGGCGCGACCACCCGTCGGGAGCCTCCCGGCGAGCGTCGAGCGACTCGTGGCGCACGGGATCGGGACGGACGCCATCGCCGCCGCGCTGCGCACGCTCACCGTCACCCCCGTGATCACCGCCCACCCGACCGAGGTGCGCCGCAAGACCGTGCTCGGCGTGGTGGAGCGCGTCGCGGCGCTGCTCGACCGACGGACGCGCCTCGCCGAGCACCCGATCGAAGCCGCCGAGGTGGAAGACGAGCTCCGGCGCGAGGTGCTCGTGCTCTGGCAGACCGCGATGCTGCGCCTCTCGAAGCTGCGCGTGCGCGACGAGATCAACGAAGCCCTCCGGTACTACGAGACGAGCCTGTTCCGCGTCGTGCCCGAGCTGTCGGCCGATGTCGAGCGGCTCGCCCGAGAGCACCTCGGTACGTCGATACGCAACGGTGGGCTCGTGTCGATGGGTTCGTGGATCGGGGGTGATCGTGACGGCAACCCGTTCGTGACGGCACCCGTGCTCCGACTGGCGATCGAGTCGAACGCGACCCAGGCGTACGGACACCACCTCGCCGAGCTCCACCGGCTCTCGCGCGAGCTGTCGATGTCCACCCGACTGATCACGCCCACCGACGAGTTGTCGGCGCTGGCCGACGCGGCGATGGACGACACGCGTTTCCGGGGCGACGAGCCGTACCGGCGGGCGTTGCGCGGCATGCACGCCCGGCTGTGGGCGATGGCGGCGGCGGTGCTCGACGACGTCCCCGGACCCGAACCGCACGCCGTGCTCGAACCGTACGCATCCTCGGACGAACTGATCGCCGATCTCGATGTGGTCTGCGATTCGTTGGGCTCGCACGGGGCCGGACTGCTCGCCGACACGCTGGTCGACCCGTTGCGACGTGCGGTGGGGATCTTCGGCACGCACCTGTGCAGCCTCGACATGCGTCAGAACTCGGTGGTGCACGAGCGCGTCGTCGCCGAGCTGTTCCGCGTCGCGGGGGTGCGCGACGACTACCTCGACCTCGACGAAGCGGCACGGGTCGAGGTGCTCACCGCCGAGTTGCGGTGCCCGCGGCCGCTGCGTGGCCCCGACGCCGAGCTGACCGACGAGGCGGCCGGGGAGATGGCGGTGCTCGAGGAAGCGGCATCGGCACACCGTCGTTTCGGGGCACGATCGATCCCGCACTACGTGATCTCGATGGCGCACACCGTGTCGGACGTGCTCGAGGTGGCCGTGCTGCTGAAGGAGGTCGGTCTCGTCCGGATCGGCACCTCCACCGGGACCGAGGACCCGAGGATCACGTCGGGGCTCGACATCGTGCCGCTGTTCGAGACCATCGACGACCTCGACCGGGCCAGCGAGGTCCTCGCCGCTCTGCTCGACGATCCGCTCTACCGCCAGATCGTCGATCACCGTGACGGTTGGCAAGAGGTCATGGTCGGCTACTCCGACTCGAACAAGGACGGCGGCTACCTCATGTCGCAGTGGGCGCTCTACCGGGCGCAGCGGGCGCTCACCGCGACCGCTGCCGACGCCGGGGTCCGCCTCCGGTTGTTCCACGGCCGCGGCGGCACCGTCGGCCGTGGCGGGGGCCCGGCGTACCAGGCCATCCTCGCCCAGCCACCCGGGTCGGTGCAGGGCGCGTTGCGGATGACCGAGCAGGGCGAGATGGTCGCCGCCAAGTACTCCCAACCCGTGCCGGCGCGTCGGAACCTCGAGACCCTCGTCGCCGCGACGCTGGAGGCGACCTGCCTCGACGCCGACCATCTCGTCGTCCAGCTCGGCGACGACGCCGACCGCTTCGATCGGGCGATGGACGAGCTCGCCGGAATCGCCCACGAGACGTACCGCGACCTCGTCTACGGACACCCCCGGTTCGTCGAGTTCTTCCGGGCGATCACCCCGGTCAACGAGATCGCCTCGCTCAACGTCGGCAGCCGGCCCGCCTCACGGACGAAGTCCGACCGCATCGAGGACCTCCGGGCGATCCCCTGGGTGTTCGGCTGGACCCAGTGCCGGCTGAACATCACCGGCTGGTTCGGGGTCGGGAGCGCGTTCGAGCGGTACGTCGGCGACGACGCGGCACGGCGACGACTGCTCCAGGACATGCACGAGCGCTGGCCGTTCTTCCGGGCCGCACTCAACAACATGGGGATGGTCCTCGCCAAGGTCGACACCGGACTCGCGACGCGCTACGCGGAGGTGCTCGTGCCGGACGAACCGTTCCGCGACGAGATCCTCGGTCGGCTGCTCGCCGAGCACGACCTCGCCCGCCGCTGGCACGCGACGCTGACCGGGTCGGACGACCCGCTCGCGGACAACCCGACGTTGTCGCGCAGCATCCGCAACCGCTTCCCGTACCTCGACCCGTTGCACGTGATGCAGGTGGATCTGCTGCGCCGCCATCGCGACGGCGACCGCGACGAACTCGTGGAACGAGGGATCCAGCTGACGATCAACGCGATCGCGACCGGGCTCCGCAACAGCGGCTGACGCCCGGGCCGACCGGGCGACCGACGATCGGGTCAGCCCTCGCCGAGACCGAGTTGCTCGAAGATCTCCTGCTTGCGGGTCTCGAACTCCTCGGCGTCCACCGAACCGGCAGCGTGCTGCTCGTTCAGGACGCGGAACTGCTCGAGCAACGCATCCTCGTCCGGACCGTCGTCGGAGGTGTCGGCGTCGTCGTCGTCGGGCCGGGCGTGTCGCCGGGCCCGCTTCGCCGCCGCCTTCTCCTTCTTCGCGCGTTCGCGCTGGCGCTTGTTGAACGACTGAGGGCTGGACGCCACTCAGATCGCCCGGACGTTGACCGCCTCGGGCCCCTTGCGGCCGGGAGCGATCTCGAACTCGACGTTCTGGCCGTCGACCAGCGTGCGCCGGCCGGTGCCCTCGATGTTCGAGAAGTGGACGAAAACGTCGTCCCCATCAGGGCGGCTGATGAAACCGAAGCCCTTCTCGTCGTTGAAGAACTTCACGGTGCCTGTAGCCATTGGTGTCTCTTTCTCAGATGCGTCGCGAACCGATGGTGGTCGCGACCGGTGCGTACGCTACTGAGCTGCGCGTGCGAACCCAACTCGCCCGGTCAGCTCGCCGC
>SKSP01000070.1 GCA_007122945.1 Ilumatobacteraceae bacterium
CCGCCGATCGAGATGCGCAGCACCGGCCGGTCGTCGAGCACGGTGCGCGTGAACAACGCCTCGCCGCTCGCGTTGGCCCGCTCGATCCACGTCTCGGTCGCGTCGTCGCCCTCCACCAGTCGGACGCACAGCAGGTTGAGCGGGTGCGGGGCGACGATCTCGAACCGGTCGTCGGCTCGCGCCCACCCGGCAAGCTCCTGGGTCAGGCCGACGTGGCGGCGGATCATCGCTCGGAACGACTCCACGCCGTCGAGACGGATCGAGAACCACAGCTTCAGCGCGCGGAACCGACGGCCCAGCGGGATCTGCCAGTCGCGCAGGTCGGGTGCCGTGCCGGATTCCGCTGCGGCTGACCGCAAGTACTCGGGCAGGATGCTCAGCGCACCCAGCAGCGCGGCGCGGTCGGCGGTCCAGTACAGATCGCAGTCGAAGCCGACGCCCATCCACTTGTGCGGGTTGGTGCAGTAGCTGTCGGCCGACTCGACGCCGTCGTTCACCCAGCGGTGCTCGGGGGCGAGTGCCGCGATACCCATCATCGCCGCGTCGACGTGCAACCAGACGTTCCGCTCCCGGCAGATCGCCCCCAGCTCGGGGGTCGGGTCGAAGGTTCCCGACGAGGTCGTCCCGTGGGTGGCGCACACGAAGAACGGGACGAACCCGGCCGTGAGATCGGCGTCGATCGCCGCGGCGAGCGCGTCGGGACGCATCGCGAACGACTCGTCGTGGGGCACCGTCCGGATCCGGTCGGTCCCGATGCCGGCGATGCGGAGCCCCTTCTCGACGCTCGAGTGGGCTTCCGACGTGGCGTAGGCGACCAACCTCGTCGTGTCGCCGGTCGTGTTGACGGCACCCTCGGTGGCCCTCCAACGCGCCGACAGGATCGCGACCAGCGTCGCCTCGCTCGCCGAGCCCTGGATCACGCCGCCACCGTGCTCGCTCGTCGAGCGGAACCGGTCGGGGAGGCCCAGCAGCTCCTGCATCCAGTCGAGCATCAGTACCTCGACCTCGGTGCACGCCGGTGAGGTCGCCCAGCTCATCCCCTGCACGCCGAGCCCGGCGGTCAGCAGGTCGGCGAGGATCGACGGGTACGACGTGTTCGCCGGGAAGTAGGCGAAGAACGACGGGTGCTGCCAGTGGGTGAGGCCCGGCAGGATCACCCGGTCGAGGTCGTCCATCAGGGCCGACCACGGCTCGGGCTCGCTCGGCGGATGCTCGGGTAACGCAGCGCGGACGTCTCCCGGAGCGACGTCGCTCGCGACGGGTCGCTCCTCGATCGTCTCGAGATAGTCGGCGATGCGATCGATCAGTTCGCGGCCGTGCGCACGGAACTCGTCGGGAGTCACGGCCGCGACTGTACGGTCGACGGACATGACCGACGACACGACGGCGATCGACCCCGACCTCGATCCGGGTCGGTTCGAGGTGCACCGCAGCGAGGCGCGCGGGTACTCGCAGGCGTACGTGCGCGAGGGCGTCGGCGGCGTCCCGCTCGTCTGCGTGCACGGTTGGCCGGAGACGAAGCGCATCTTCTGGAAGGTGATCGAGCCGCTCGTCGCCGCCGGGTTCGAGGTGATCGTGCCCGACCTGCGCGGCTTCGGCGACTCCGAGGTCGGGCCCGACGGCTTCCACGACGTGTTCGCCCACGCGGCCGACCTGCGGGCCCTCGTGCACGACGGCCTCGGGCACGAGCGGGTCGTCCTCCTCGGCGGTGACCTCGGCGGGCCGGTCATCCAGGACCTCGCGCTCCGCCACCCCGAGTGGGTCGATCGCATGGTCCTGTTCAACTCGCCGCTGCCGTACCTGCGCGACCTGATGGCCGGCATCGCCGACACCCGCCCCGCCCGCGAGGCGAGCGACTACTTCGTCCGCCAGGGCCTCGACCCGGACGGGTTGGCCGCCGAGCTGACGACGCCCGGCGAGCGTCGTCGCTACATCGCCACGTTCTACACGAGCCGGTTCTGGGCGCACCCCGGCGCGTTCACCTCGAACCCGCCCTCACCGGGTTCGTACCCCGAGGTCGACTTCCACGTCGAGCCCTTCGGCGATGCCGCCAAGCTCCGCGCGAGCTTCGGCGGGTACGAGAGCACCTTCGAACCGGCGGCCCGGTCGGGCGAGGCGATGCTCGGTCGCAACGAGCGCACCCGCACGCTGATCCTGCACGGCACGAGCGACCACGTGATCTACCCGGCGTTCGACCGGATGGCCGCCGCGGTGTTCCCCGACCACGTCGGCCCGTTCCTGCTGCGCGAGTGCGGCCACTTCGTCCCGTGGGAGGCCCCGCACGCCCTCGTGTCGGGCACCGCCGCGTTCTGCGCCGACCTCCTCGCCGGCGACCCCACCACCTGACCATGCGCCCGCCCGGCACCACCTCCGCTTCAGCGTCAGCGAAAACGCCCGGCCCGGTCGTATGTGCTGACGCTGAACGTCAGGGGTCGGGGGTCGGGTCGGGGGTGCGGTCGCGGCGGCGGATGCCGACGACGATGCGGGTGCCGATCAGGCCGAGGCCGAGGACCATCGCACCGAACACGGCCGTCTGGTACGGCCCGCCCCGCGCCTCGCTGCCGCAGCCGGGTTTGGGGAGCGCGGACAGGCAGTCCGAGAGGGGACGGTTCTCGGGCATGAACTCGTTGACGGTGATCCGCGGCGGTTCGGGCTCGTCGTCGGTGCCCGAGCCGGTGCCGGCGAACGCTGCGCCGGGGGCGGCGAATGCCGCGACCGCCAGCCAGAGGATCGCCGCCACGAGGGCACGTCGCATGGCTTCTGTCTACCATCGGGGTCCTTGGAATCCGACCGTGACCCCCTGACCCGCCCGGCCGAGCATCACCCGCCGCCGTCCGATCTCGCCGCCGACCGCGAGACCGTCCTGGTCGTCGACTTCGGCGCGCAGTACGCGCAGTTGATCGCCCGGCGGGTGCGCGAGCTCGACGTGTTCTCCGAGATCGTCCCGGCCCGGATCACCGCCGCCGAGATCGCCGAGCGCCGCCCGTCGGCGATCGTGCTCTCGGGTGGGCCGAAGAGCGTCCACGTCGAGGGTGCCCCGCTGCTCGACCCCGCGATCTACGACCTCGGCGTGCCGATCCTCGGCATCTGTTACGGGGCCCAGCTGATCGCACTCCAACTCGGCGGGACCGTCGGGCGCGGCATGCGCGGCGAGTACGGCCGAGCGCACCTCACCCGCGCCGACGACGCCACGCTGTTCCCCGCCGACGTGCCGATCGAGCACGACGTGTGGATGAGTCACTTCGACGCGATCACCGAGCCGCCCCCCGGCTTCCGGGCGACGGCGTCCACCCCCGACGC
>SKSP01000243.1 GCA_007122945.1 Ilumatobacteraceae bacterium
CTCGAACGAATCGCTCGTCGCCGTCGGAGAGTCCCCGTCGCGAGCGAGCATGCCGGTCTCGGCGAGGTGTCGGAGAATCTCCAGGGTGAAGAACGGGTTCCCCCCGGTCTCGGCCGCCAAGGCGTCACGGAGCGCGAGCCCGCCACCGGCGCCCCCGTGGCCGGTGGCCACCAGCAGTTCGAGCAGTTCGGCATCGTCCAGTCCGCCGAGCGCCACGACGTCGACCCCGTCGACCCGGCGCAGCTCGGCGATCGCTCTCGGGAGCGGGTCACCGCGGTCGACGTCGGTCGGCCGATACGCGCCCACCACCAGGACGTCGGGCAGCGCTGAACTCGACATCACGTGACGCAGCAGTTGCACGGTCGGCCGATCGGCCCAGTGCAGGTCGTCGATCACCACGAGCAACGGTGCCGGTGTCCGACCGAGCAGGTCGACGACCGCGCCGAACAGGAGGTAGCGCTCGGCCTCGGGCCCGGCGTCGACCGTCGGGGGGAGGTCGACACGTCGATCGAGCGCGGGCACCAGCCGGGACAACACGGCACCGCAGGCGTCGACGTGGTCGGTGAGGATCTCCACCGGCAGGTGCTCGACCAGCGGTGCGAGGATCTCGATCCAGGGGTGATACGCGATACCCAGATCCTCATTGCACTCGCCGAACAGCACCGCCGCTCCCTCGCCCTGCACCGCACGTGCGAACCGACCCATCAGCGTGGACTTCCCGATGCCCGGCTCGCCCGCGAGGAGCACCCCACGCCGGCCGTGCGTGGTGGCTCGATCCCATGCCACCCGGAGCCGGCCCAGCTCGGCGTCGCGACCGGCGAACGATCCCGTCGACGAGCCGAGCCGGTCGGGGAGTGGTACGACGGTGCTGGCGGTCGGTCGTTCCACGGAGCCCAGGCGATCGTCGGGCGACTCGGTTGGCGGGCCCCGCTGCGGATCGAGCGAGGGGTCTCGCGCCAGGATCCGACGCTCGAGCTCCTGCAGCTCGGCGGACGGGTCGATGCCGAGCTCGTCGGCCAACGTGGAACGAAGGCGCTGGTAGGCGCGCAACGCGTCCGCCTGCCGTCCCGATCGGTACAGCGCCGTCACCAGGTGAGCCCACCGTCGCTCTCGGAGCGGCTCTTCACCCACCATCACCTCCAACTCGCCCACGAGGTTCGGGCCGTGTCCGCACTCGAGGAGTGCAGCGATTCGGTGCTCGGCCGTCGTGCGGGCCAGCTCGTCGAGGCGGGCACGTTCGAGCTCCATCGCGGGTGTGGCCGCCACACCCGACAGCGACGGCCCCTTCCAGAGCTCCAGCGTGGCACCGAATCGCTCGGCGGCGAGCTCGGCGCGCCCCTCCTCGAACCGCTGCAGCCCGTCGGCCACGAGGCGTTCGGCCTTCTCCAGATCGACGTCGGCGTGGAGCACGTATCCCGTCGCAGTCGAGGTGATGGCGTCGCCCAGCACCGAACGCAACCGGGAGACGTACGACTGCATCGACTTGACCGCGGTGCGCGGCGGCGCCTCGTCCCACAGTGCCGCCACCAACTGATCGCTGTCGACCGGGCGTGGCCGAGCGACCGCCATCGCCGCGAGCGCGGTGCGTTCCTTCTCTCCCCCCAACCGCACGGGACCGGCCTCGCCCACCAGCTCGACCGGGCCCAAGAGCCGCACGAACATGTACCCACCGTAGGAGCGGACCGACGTCGACACCAGAACGCCGCACGCCCAGGCACTCGTTGGCGGCGACCCGCTGACGCCGCGCAGCCGGTGTGCAGCCAGTGTGCGACCGTGACGAATACACCCTGGCTCCATGAGCACCCAACGCATCCATCGAGCCACCAGCGACGACGGCACCGAGATCGCCGGACGGGTGCACGGCCAGGGGCTGCCGCTCGTGCTGGTGCCAGGCGCGATGTCCGACGCTGAGTTCATCTGGGGGCCACTCCTCCCGTTGCTCACCGAGCACTTCGAGTGCTTCGCGATGACGACACGCGGCCGGGGCCTCAGTGGCGCAGCCACCGACCTCGCACCTGAACGGCAGGTCCAGGACGTCACGGCGTTCGTCGACAGCATCGGCGAACCGGTCGCTCTGTTCGGGTGGTCGCAGGGCGGCTACGTGGCACTCGGTGCGGCGGAGAGCACCTCCGCCGTGTCGGCTGCGGCGGTCTTCGAACCGGCCGTCACATCGGTCTTGAGCGAACAGGTCGCCGGGGTGCTCATGGAGAAGCTCGCCACCATGGGCGAACTGACCGCAGCCGGCCAGTTCGAGGACGCCGCCCGGACGTTCATGGGTTGGCTCGCCAACGACGACGAGTTGGCCGACGCCGAAGCGCTGGACTTCGTGGCCGGCTGGGCAGCGAACGTGGCGGGCTTCCTCGACGAGGTCCAGCAGAGCTTCCAGTCGACGGCCCCGAAGGCGACCGATCCTTCGGAGTTGGCCAAGATCACTGCGCCGCTCCTGCTGATGCACGGCACCCGGTCGATCCCGCTCGAGTGGTGGCTCGCCGGAGTTCGCCACGTGTCCGAGCACGTGCGCGACGCGCACCTGAGCGAGTTCGACGGTTGCGGCCACTTCGCACCCATGTCCGATCCCGCAGCGGTGGCCGCCGAGCTCGTCCGCTTCTTCACCGCAGTGCCTGCCCTGCGGTCCTGAGCGAGCAGAGGACGGCGACGGTGAATCAGCCACGGACCCACCAGGCGATCTCGGCCGATGGGACGAGGATCGGGGCCCGCATCCATGGCGACGGCCCGCTGCTGGTCCTCGTCCACGGCGGTGCCGGAGACGGTGAGCACGCATGGCGGTTCCTGCTGCCGATGCTCACCGACCGGTACACGTGCGTGGCGATGAGCACCCGAGGGCGGGGACTGTCCGGCGACCACCCGGACCACTCGATCGACGCGCTCGTGGGCGACGTCGTGGCCGTCGCCGAGAGCATGGGCGACATGGTCGGCGTGTTCGGGCACTCGAGTTCGCTCACGCTCGCCGCTGCGGTGCAGACCACGGCGATCGTGGGCGTGGCCGTCCACGAACCCGCCGTCCCGATGCTCCCGGTCAGCGACCAGGCCCAGCGCGCCATCGAGCGCCTGGTCCACGCCGCCCTCGACGACCGTTCCGTGGACGCCGTTCGCATCTTCTTCGAGGACAGCGGCTTGTTCGACGACGACGAGATCGCCGTCCTCGTGGCCAACGGCAGCTACGAGCTCATGGCGCCCAACGTGTCGTCGTGGGTCCGGGAGTTGGCCGAGTACGGCGGCGCAGTCGATCCCGCAGTGCTCGATCGGGTCGAGGTCCCGGTCCTGCTGCTCC
>SKSP01000083.1 GCA_007122945.1 Ilumatobacteraceae bacterium
ATGCGGACCGGCTCGAAGTCACGGTCACCGGAGCGCCGCCGCTGTTGGTCACCCTCGACGAGGTTGGGCTGCGGCCCGCTGGTACGGGACCTGTGGTGTCGGAGGGGGGTCTTGAACCCCCACGCCCATAAATAGGGCACTAGCACCTCAAGCTAGCGCGTCTGCCATTCCGCCACTCCGACGTGGTTGGAGGTACGACGATACCTCCGGGCTCAGGTGCGCACCAACAAGAAGCTGAGGGCGAGCACCGAGAAGATCCAGACCAGGGCGAACACGAACGTGATGCGGTTCAGGTTGCGCTCGGCGGCCGACGAGCCGAGGGCCGCGCCGCCACCGCCGCCGAACATGTCCGACAGGCCACCGCCCTTGCCGCTGTGGAGCAGGATTCCGGCCATCATGGCGAACATCGACAGGACGTTGATGATCAGCACGATGTACATCACGAGGTCACGCACGGTCGACCAGCCTACCGGTCGGTCCCGCCGTCCGGCCGCCAGTGGCGACGTCGGTACAGGTACGTCGGGGGCACGTCCGGCGGTGGCATCAGGTCCTCGTCGACCAGTCCGGATGCGTGCTCCTCGAGCAGCTCCATCAGGCGGTCGAACTCGTCGCGGCTCTCGGCGGTGTCGACCAGCAGGTACCGGCGCTTGCCGACCACCGCCACCAGGCCGCCCCGGTTGGCCCGCATCTCCGGGTCGCCCGTGAAGCGGTTGATCGACAGCACCTTGCCCCGGGCTCGGGTCAGCTGGCGCACGTCGGTCCACTCGATGAGATGACGTCGCAGCAACGCCCGGCGCTCGACGCCGTCGGACCGGAAACGGCTCGACACCGGCACGTCGAACACCAGCACCGAGAGCAGGCCGAGCCCGAGGATCCCGAATACGATCGCCGTCCCTCCCCCGCCGCGGGCCAGGGCGACCGCGGCGAGCGCCAGCAGCGCCGCCGGGCCGATGTAGCCGCCGGCGATGGTGCGCCACGACGAATGGAGGATGACCTCGTCGGACGCCACCACCTGACGACCCGGGTCAGTCGGCCTCGGCCACGACGACCTTGCGGCCGAGGTCCTCGGTGCGCTGCAGCAGCGAACGGTCGGGCGTGAGGTGGAAGTGACACGCCACCTGCTGGCCGCCGCCGATGTCGCGGAGCTCGGGCACCTCCTCGCGGCACCGGTCCTGCGCGAGCGGACAACGGGTGTGGAAATGGCAGCCGGGGGGTGGGTTGGCCGGGCTCGGCACGTCGCCCTGCAGGATGATCCGGCGCCGCGAGCGCTCGCGGCGGGGGTCCGCCATCGGCACGGCCGACAGCAGCGACGAGGTGTAGGGGTGGGCCGACTTGGCGTAGATGTCGTCGCGGTCGGCGAGCTCGACGATGCGGCCGAGGTACATCACGGCGATCCGGTCGCTGGTGTGGCGCACCACGGAGAGGTCGTGCGCGATGAAGATCAGGCTCAGCTCGAACTCGTCCTGGATGTCGCTCAGCAGGTTGAGCACCTGGGCCTGGATGCTGACGTCGAGCGCGGAGACCGGCTCGTCGAGCACCACCACCTTCGGCCGCAGGGCGAGCGAGCGGGCGATGCCGATGCGCTGGCGCTGGCCGCCGGAGAACTCGTGCGGGTACCGGTTGCCGTGCTCGGGAAGCAGCCCGACCCGCTTCAGCAGGTCGTCGACCCGCTCGCGGGACTCGCGCTTGCCGACACCGTGGATGCGGAGCGGCTCGCCGACGATGTCGCGGATCGGCATGCGAGGGTTCAGCGACGCGTACGGGTCCTGGAACACCATCTGCAGGTCGCGGCGCAACCGCCGTAGGGTCTGACGGTCGGCGCCGACGACGTCGGTGTCGCGCAGCCACACCTCGCCCGAGGTGGGCTCGATGAGACGCAGCAGCGAGCGCCCCATCGTCGACTTGCCGCATCCCGACTCGCCGACCACCCCGAGCGTCTCGTCGGGGTACAGGTCGAACGAGACGCCGTTCACCGCGTGCACGGCACCGACCTCGCGACGGAAGACGCCGGCGCGGATGGGGAACTCCTTGGTGAGGTCGCGGACCCGCAGGAGAGGCTCGAGCCCCGCGTCGCGAGCGGGCCCGGTGTAGGGCATCGGCTCGGGGAGCACGTTGGTCTGGGTCACGTCGACGGTCACGCCCGCGCCTCCGTGGTCGTGGTGTCCGTCGGGTCGAGTGCTTCCTCGAGCGGCGCGAGATCGTGCGCCCTGTGGCACCGGGACCGGTGCCCCGGTCCGCTGATCTCGACGAGTTCGGGCATCTCGTCGACGCACTGCTGCACCCGCTCGGTGCAGCGCGGCATGAACGGACAACCGGGCGCCGGGTTGAGCAGGCTCGGCGGGTTGCCAGGGATCGCCAGCAGCCGCTCGCCCCGCTCGGCGTCGAGGTGCGGGATCGAGCCCAGCAGGGCACGCGTGTAGGGGTTGCGGGACTCGTAGAAGATGTCGTCGATCCCGCCGGTCTCGAACAGCCGGCTGGCGTACATCACCTGCACCCGGTCGGCGGCGCCGGCGACGAGCCCGAGGTCGTGGGTGATCAGCATCATCGCGGCGCCGGTCTCCTTGCGGACCTCGCGCAGCACCTCCATCACCTGGGCCTGCACGGTCACGTCGAGCGCGGTGGTGGGCTCGTCGGCGATCAGCAGCTTCGGGTCGTTCGAGATCGCCATCGCGATCATCGCCCGCTGACGCATCCCGCCGGAGAACTCGTGCGGGTACTGCGACGCCCGCCGCCGCGGCTCGGGCACGCCGACCAGCTCGAGCAGCTCGATCGTCCGGGCCCACGCGGCCTTCTTCGAGACGTCGTTGTGGACGAGGACCGCCTCGGAGATCTGCGACCCGACCGTGAACACCGGGTTGAGAGCCGTCATCGGGTCCTGGAACACCATCGCGATCTCGTTGCCGCGGACCTTGCGCATCTCGTCGTGGGGCAGCGCCAGGAGGTCGACGCCGTCGAACATCGCGGTGCCGGTGATGACCGCCGTACGGGGGTGGAGCTGCATCAGCGCGAGCGCGGTGACCGACTTGCCCGACCCTGACTCGCCGACCACGGCGAGCACCTCACCCGGGTCGATCCGGAACGTGACGTCGGTGACGGCCTTGACGAGACCGTCGCTGGTCCTGAACCCGACGGTCAGGCCCGACACGTCGAGCAGCGGTGCGGTGGCGTCCAAGTTCACTCCCGCTCCGCCGCTTTGCTGCGGGGGTCGACCGCGTCGCGCAGGCCGTCGCCGAGGAAGTTGACGCACAGCACGATCACGACGATGAACATGCCCGGCAGCA
>SKSP01000334.1 GCA_007122945.1 Ilumatobacteraceae bacterium
ACCGGCGCTCGACCGCGGCCGGACGCTGGAGGCGGCGACGGCGCGGGCGATCCGGCATGCCCTCGCCAGCGGGCGGCGTGGTGGCGAGGTCGCCGACGACGACCCATGGTCCGCGGTCGGCGTGCACAGCGATCTCGTGTCGGGCGCCGCGCTCACGTGGGGGCTACCGCTCCTCGACGTGCCGATGCCGGGCCGGACCGGTGGTGCCGGGTCGGCGGGATCGCTCGCCGCGCTCACCGAGCGGGCGACGGCACTCGGGTTGCCGCTCCACCTGACCGCCATGGCGCTGCGCCGGTCGCCGATCGCGATCGCTCCGGGCACCATCCTGCTCGCGACGGAGAACCCCCGGGTCGTCGAGGCGGCGGCCGAGCGCCGGCTGCCCGTCGGGATGATCTGTACCAACGGCAACCCCTCCGCCACGGTCCGCCTCCTCGTCGAACAGCTCGTCCGAGGGGGCGGTCGCGTCCTGTTCCACGGCGACGTCGACACGCCGGGTCTCGCGATCTGCGCGCGGATGCAGCGACTGGGCGCCGTGCCGTGGCGGATGACGGCCGACGACTACCGGACCGCGCTCGCCGCCGCCGACGCGAGCGGAGTCGTGCTGCCGGTGGAGCCGGCGGAGCCCGGGCCGACACCGTGGGACCCGGCGCTGCGCGACCTGTTCGACGCCGAACGCCGCATCGTCCACGAGGAGCGCGTCCTCGACGACCTCCTCGACGCGCTCGTCGCCCTCGCCCGCTGATCGCGGTCACCCGTCGTCCCCGATCCCCGTTCGCCCAGCCGACCCCTGGCTGCCCCGCTTCGTTCCGCGAATCCGTGACCCGCTCGCGGATTCGCTGAACAGAGCGCTCGCAGTGCTCGATGGCGTGCCGGTGATGGCTACTCGTGCTCCGGGCCCGACAGGAGCGCTGGGAGGTCTTGGGCGTCGGCGAGAAGTCGGACCACGTCGATGTGATCGACCGTGATGAAGTAGAACCAGCTGCACGGGATGCCGATGATGCGGCGCATGCGCAGTCCGGGGATCTCGCACAGCTCGCCGGCACGCGGTGAGCCCGCACCCGGCATGCGACCGATCGCGTCCAGTGCGGCGATCGCCGCATCGAAGAAGCGAGCACCGAGCTCGTCACCGCCCTCCTGCCGGTAGCGGAGGGTCCGCTCGACCAAGTCGTCCTCGGCGAGCGGTCGCAGCCGCGTCGACGTCACCCGTCGTCGCCGAGCGCGCGAGCACGCAGGTCGGCCACCACGTCGTCGGTCACCGGCCGACCGTCGCCCGACGCGAGCCCGTCGGCGATCAAGGTGCGCAGCCGGGCGACCGCCTGCTGTTCCTGGTCCCGTCGGATGAGCTCGCGCAGGTACTCGCTGGTGTTGCCGTAGTCGCCGTCGCGGACGCGCGCGTCGATGTACTCGCGCATCGACTCGGGGAGTGCGAAGCTCATCGTGTTGCGACTCACCCGATCAGTGTGCGGGGTGTATCAACTGTTGTCAACCGGGGCCGGACACCACCGTCGTCCGCGCGCCGATCGGGGTGGGGATCACGGTGCGTAACCGCTGACGTCGACGATCAACCCGGTCGCCTCGGACGTGTAGACGCACACCGAGCCGCTCGCGCCGACGCGTGCGACGACGGCGTTCGGGACGGTCTCGTCGGCGACGTAGTTGACGTTGCTGGCCTCGGGGATGGAGGTGCCGCAAGGGTGCACGGTGAGGTAGCCCGGCCCGGCCGCCTCGAGGGCGGTCACGTTGAGCACGACGGTGCGTGCGCCGATCGGGACACCGGCGCGCCCGGTCACCGCGACCTCGGTGACCGATCCGGCGGGCCGCGGGCCACCGAGGCCACGGCTGTCGAACACCCGGGCTGGCGCGACGGCCGACAGCTCCGCCTCGCTCGGTGCGAACCCGCTGACGTCGACGATCAACCCGGTGGCCTCCGACGTGTAGACGCACACCGAGCCGCTCGCGCCGACGCGTGCGACGACGGCGTTGGGGACGGTCTGGCCGGTGGTGTAGTTGACGTTGCTGGCGTCGGGGATGGTGGTGCCGCACGGGTGCACGGTGAGGTAGCCGGGCCCGGCGGCATCGACCGCGGTCACGTTCATCATCACCGCTCCGGTCGAGCCGGGGACACCCGCCCGGCCGATGATCGGGATCTCCGTGACCGACCCGGCGGGCCGCGGGCCGCCGACGGCGCGCGAGTCGAAGAACCGGTCGGGTGCGGTGACCGCGACGTCGGTGGTCGACGGGAGATGGCCGGTGACGTCCACGATCAGACCGGTGCTCGCGGAGGTGTAGACGCACACCGAGCCGTTGTCGCCGAGGCGTGCGACGACGGCGTTGGGGACGGTCTGGCCGGTGGTGTAGTTGACGTTGCTGGCGTCGGGGATGGTGGTGTCGCACGGGTGCACGGTGAGGTAGCCGGGCCCGGCGGCATCGACCGCGGTCACGTTGAGGACGGCACCGATGGCGTCGTTCGGAACACCGAAGCGTCCGGCGACGGTGATCTCCTGGACGGTCCCGCCCGGCAGCTGCGCACCGGCGGCGCGGGAGTCGAACAGCCGGGCGGGATCGACGGTGACGAGGTCGGTGGACGGTGGGCCGGACGGCGCCGCAGGAGCAGGAGCGGGCGGTGGCGGTGGCGTCGGCGTCGGGGCGGGCGCTGCCGGGGGGACGTAGGAGCTGTTCTGGACGGGCCCGGCGAAGCCGACGTCGGGTGCGACGTCGACCGACACGAGACCCTCGCTGACGTCTTCGTACACCATGCCCGCCCGCCACCACACGCGCTCGGGGTTCGGGAGGCAGCCGATGTCGAAGCCGACGCCGTAGCCGCCCGTGGCGAGGTCCCACACGGCGACGCCTTCGCAGATCACGCCGGTGATCGCACCGTCGGTCAGGACAGCGACCACGACGCCGTCGACGTTCATGAACGCGGCGATGTAGTCGGCGACGCCGTTGCCGCTGACGTCGATGTCCCAGAGGATCCCGGTGTCCCCGAACTGCCAGTCGATGCCGAAAGGTGACGTCGGGATGGCGACGACGACGACCGCGATCAGCGAGCCCTGGTCGAGCTCGATGCCGGCGCCGAGGATGTCGCCCCGGCCGTACAGCGAGTCGAACGCCGGGTCGGTGATCGTCTGCGAGTCGCGCGACGAGGTGGCCTCGGCGCCCCGCCGGTCGGCCAGCACGCCGAGGCCGAGATCGAGATCGACATCGCTGTTCGAGACGTCGACGGACCGTTCGGCGCGATCGGCGTCCGCCGTGACGAGCGCCCGCATCGTGTCGAT
>SKSP01000121.1 GCA_007122945.1 Ilumatobacteraceae bacterium
CCGCATGGGCCCCCGAGGTGCTGGCGAGCGCCTCCTGACCCGGAGCAGCGGTCGTCCCCCCGAGCTCGCGCCCGTTTCTCGGCTGCAGGGATTCACGTCCTCGCGAAGATCTGCAGCCGAGATCGCTCGGCGGGAGCCCGGCGGGAGCCCGGATGTCGCCGGGATGTCATCTGTGTGCCACCACGTCGGAGCACCGGACGCCATATCCTCTCGGCAACGTCGCGCCGACGTTCGCGCGCGGCATCTTCCCGCATGGCTGGCGTCACCTTCATCGAGACGACGAAGCGGTTCGACGATGTCGTCGCGCTCGATCACCTCGACCTCGACATCGCCGACGGCGAGTTCCTCGTGCTGGTCGGGCCGTCGGGGTGCGGCAAGAGCACGGCGCTCCGGATCATCGCCGGCCTGGAGGAGCCGACGTCGGGCTCGCTCCACATCGGCGGCGTCGACGTGACCGAGGTCGAACCACAGGACCGCGACCTGGCGATGGTGTTCCAGAGCTACGCGCTCTACCCGCACAAGTCCGTCCGCCAGAACATCGAGTTCCCCCTCAAGAGCCGCAAGGTGCCGGTACCGCAGCGACGCGCGGAGGCCGAGTCCGCCGCCGCGCTGCTCGGCCTCGCCGACCTGATGGAGCGCCGACCCGGCCAGCTGTCGGGCGGACAGCGCCAGCGCGTCGCGCTCGCCCGCGCGCTCGTGCGCCGGCCGGAGGTGTTCTTGATGGACGAGCCGCTGTCGAACCTCGACGCCAAGACCCGGGTGCAGACCCGCGCCGAGCTCAGCGAGCTGCACGCCACGCTCGGCGCGACGTTCATCTACGTCACCCACGACCAGGTCGAGGCGTTGACGATGGGGACCCGCATCGCGGTGCTGGATCAGGGCCGGCTCCAACAGGTGGGCTCACCCGACGAGGTGTACGACCGGCCGGCGAACCTGTTCGTCGCCGGGTTCATCGGGTCGCCGCCGATGAACATCGTGTTCGCCGACGCGGTCACCCACGACGACGCGATCCGGCTCAGCATCGGAACCGGCTCGTTCGATCTTCCCGCCGAGGCGGCGGCCGTGGTCATTGCGAACGGAACCGAGCAGGTGGCGGTCGGGATCCGGCCCGAGCACCTGCGCCTCGACCCCGACGGGCCGATCGAGGCCGACGTCCGCGCCGTCGAGTCGCTCGGCCACGAACGTCACGTCGTGTGCGAGCTCGCGGGCACCGACCCGCTCCCCGACAGCCTCGTAACCGGCGCCCTCGTCATCGCCCGCCAGTCGTCCGAGGACCCGGCCCCGCGACAGGGTGACCGGGTGCGGCTCGGCGCGCAGGCGCGCCACCTCCACCTGTTCGACGCGGAACACGGCCATCGGATCACGGCATGAACGCCCGGTCGCGTCGACGCTGGCGCGAGCGCGGCCTCGCGTTCACGCTGCTCGTGCCGTCGCTGCTCGTCTTCGGCGTGTTCGTCTTCTACCCGTTCGCCCGCACGTTCTGGCTCGGGTTCTTCGAGACCGACCCGTTCGGCGGTCGCCGGACGTTCGTCGGCCTCGACCAGTACACGGGCACGATCACCTCCGGCAGCTTCCGCAACTCCCTCTGGGTCACGTTGAAGTTCACGCTGCTCACCGTCCCGACCGGGCTCGCGCTCGGCCTCGGTCTCGCCCTCCTCGCCCACAAGCGGCTGCGGGGCATGGGCTTCTACCGGACGGTGTTCTCCTCGACGGTCGCCACGTCGGTGGCGGTCGCGTCGCTGATGTTCATCTCACTGCTCAGCCCGTCGGTCGGCCTCGTCAACCAGGCCTTGCGGGCGATGGGGCGCGACCCCATCTTCTTCCTCCAGTCCCCCGGATGGGCACTCGTCGCCATCTCCGCGGTCACCGTGTGGCAGAACCTCGGGATCATCTTCATCGTGACGTCGGCGGGCCTGCAGTCGCTCCCCGACGACCTCTACGAGAGCGCCCGGCTCGACGGCGCGAGCGCGTGGTCGCGCTTCGTCGACATCACGCTGCCGCTGCTCAGCCCGACGCTCCTGTTCGGGTTCGTCGTGCTCACGATCACGTCGTTCCAGACGTTCGGCCAGGTCGATCTGCTCACCGGGGGCGGCCCGCTCGACGCCACGAACCTGATCGTGTTCTCGATCTTCGAGACGGCGTTCCGCGACTTCAACCCGGGCAGCGCGGCGGCGCAGGCGGTCGTGTTGTTCTTCATCGTGCTGACGCTCACGGCGGCGCAGTTCAAGATCCTCGAGCGGCGGGTGTTCTATGGCCGCTGACGCCCGCTCGCTGCCCGCGCCGCGACGACGCCGACGCCCGCGCCGCCTCAGGACGGCCGTCAACTACCTCGTGCTCACGCTCGCCGCGATCGTCGTGTTGCTGCCGATCTACGTCACGGTCGTGTTCTCCCTGCAGACCGGGCCGCAAGCGTTGCAGTTCCCGGGATCGCTGTTCCCGACCGAGATCGACCTCGGTGTGTTCCGTCGGGTCTTCCAGGTCTCGGGCCTCGGCCGCTACCTGTTCAACTCGGCGCTCGTCGCCGCGCTGATCACGGTCGGCCAGGTCCTCACGTCCATCCTCGCCGCCTACGTGTTCGCCGAGATCGACTTCAAGGGCCGCAACGTGCTGTTCGTCGCGTTCCTCGCGACGCTGATGGTGCCCGCCGAGGTCACGATCGTCGCCAACTACGACACGATCGTCAGCCTCGGCTGGCTCGACTCGTACCAGGGCCTCGTCGTCCCGTTCCTCGCCACGGCGTTCGGCACGTTCCTCATCCGCCAAGCGTTCATGGGCATCCCCCGCGACCTGCGCGACGCCGCCAAGCTCGACGGCTACGGCCACATGGGGTTCCTGTGGGGCGTCGCGGTGCCGCTCGCCCGACCGTCGATCGCGGCGCTCAGCGTGTTCTCGTTCCTGCTCGCGTGGAACCAGTACCTGTGGCCGCTGCTCATCACGAACGAGGACGACTTCCGCACCGTGCAGATCGGGCTGCGCACGCTCGCGTCGAGGAGCATCGCCGAGTTCAACCTCGTGTTCGCCGGTACGGTCGTGGCGTCGATCCCCATCTTCGTGCTGCTGATCGTGTTCCAGAAGCAACTCGTCCGGGGCCTCACCTCGGGCGCCGTCAAGGGCTGACCCCCACCGGTCCAGGAGATCCACCATGCGCACCCACCCCACTCGACGCCGATCCGCTCTCGTTCCGGTCGTCGCGGCGCTCGCACTCGTGGCCGCGGCCTGCGGTGGCGACGACGACGCGGCACCCGACGAGGCGCCACCCGAG
>SKSP01000171.1 GCA_007122945.1 Ilumatobacteraceae bacterium
AGCACCCGGCTCGTGTGGGCGACCACCGACGCCACCATCGGCTCGGTGGCCGAGGAGATGATGGAGGACTACGTCCGCCACGTGCTCGTCGGAGACGACGGCACCGTCGCGGGCATCGTGTCGATGCGCGACGTCATCACCGCCTACCTCTCCTGACGGGACCCGGCGCGCCCCCGGGTCGGGGGCGCGCTCGCCCCGGCACGTACCATGGGCGCCCATGAGCGCCGTCGCCCTCGACGAGATCGACCTGTCCGACATCGAGTTCTGGCTGAAGCCGCGCGACTACCGGAACGATGCCTTCCGGACGTTGCGGGACACACCCGGACTGCCCCACTACCCCGAGCGGGTCATCGAGGGGTACCCGTTCCCACCCGGGCCCGGTTATCGAGCCGTCACCCGCTACGACGACGTGTGGCACGTCAGCCGCAACCCCCAGCTGTTCTGCTCGGGACAGGGCTCGAACATCGGTGACCTCCCCCAGGAGATGAACGAGTTCTTCGGGTCGATGATCAACATGGACGACCCGAAGCACTTCCGGCTCCGCTCGATCGTGTCCAAGGGCTTCACGCCGAAGCAGGTCGGCCAGGTCGAGGAGTACGTCAAGACCAAGGCGGCGTCGATCATCGACCGGATCCTCGAGGACTTCCCGGACGGCCGCTGCGACTTCGTCGAGCACATCGCGGCGGCGCTCCCCTTGCAGGTGATCTGCGACATGATGGGCATCCCCGAGGAGGACCACGGCAAGGTGTTCCACTGGACCAACGTGATCCTCGGTGCCGGTGACCCCGACGTCGGCGGCTCGTACGAGATCCTGATGACGAGCGCGCTCGAGATGTTCCAGTACGCGCAGGAGCTCGGCGAGAGCCGACGGTCGAAGCCGACCGACGACATCACGTCGGTGATGATGAACGCCGAGGTCGACGGCGAGCAGCTGTCACCGCAGGAGTTCGGTTCGTTCTTCATCCTGTTGGTGGTCGCCGGCAACGAGACGACCCGCAACGCCATCAGCCACGGGATGAAGGCGCTGACCGACTTCCCCGAGCAGCGCGAGCGGTGGTTCGGCGACTTCGAGACGCACACGCGGACCGCGGTCGAAGAGATCGTGCGCTGGTCGTCGCCCGTGATCCACTTCCGTCGCACGGCGACCGAGGACACCGAGCTCGCCGGGCAACCCCTCGCCGCCGGCGACAAGGTGGTCATGTTCTACGGCTCGGCGAACCGCGACGAGCGGGTCTTCGACCACCCCGACACGTTCGACGTCGCCCGGCCGCTGCAACCGGTGCAGGTCGGGTTCGGTGCCGGTGGACCGCACTTCTGCCTCGGCGCCAACCTGGCGCGGCGCGAGATCGCGGTGATGTTCGACGAGATCCGTCGGCGGGTGCCCGACCTGCGGATCGTCGGTGAGCCGGCCTACCTGCAGAGCAACTTCATCAACGGCATCAAGCACCTCGAGTGCGCCTGGGGTTGAACGGGAATCACATGCCGAGCTCGCCGGTGCGGAAGTGGCGCCGGCACAGCAGCTCGTAGCGCACCGAGTCGCCGAACAGGCGCTGCGCCGACGGATCCTCGGTGTCGCCGACCATGACCGTCTCGCCCTCGTAGACCACCTCGCCGTTGACGACGCGGGCGTTGTGGGTGGCCCGCGACCCGCACCAGCACCGGGCCTCGACCTGCAACGGGACGCGCTCGTCGGCGACCTCGAGGAGACGCGCGGTCCCGTCGAACAGCCGGCCCCGGAAGTCGGTGAGCAAGCCGAACGCGAACACGTCGACGTCGAGGTCGTCCACGACCCGGGCCAGCTGGTCGCATTGAGCCGGCGTGTAGAACTGGGCCTCGTCGCAGACCATGTAGTGCAAGGGCCAGTGCGACGCCGCCAGGGCGTGCAGGTCGAGCGTCTCGTCGACGTGGATCGCCGGGGCGGCCACCCCGAGGCGGCTCGTGACCTGTCTCCCCTCCCGGTCGAGGCAGGTCAGCAACAGCCCGTACAACTCCCTCGACGCGAGGTTGTGGTGGATCTGCAGCGCGAGCGTGCTCTTGCCGGACCCCATCGTGCCGAAGCTGAACCGGAGCGTGGCCATGCAGCGCCCGACCCTAGCCCTGACCGTCCGCGCCCGGTGGGAGATGACGGCGGTCGGACCCGGGCGCGGCGGGTCGATGGCGGTAACCTGAACGTCACACGACAGCTCCGGCAACGTGGCCGGGGCGAAGGGGATGGTTGGCGATGACCGACACGATCGAACGAGGCAGCGACCGGAGCGGCGACCGAGCGGACGGGGCCGAGGTCCTCGACCGACTGGTGGTCCGCTTCGCCGGCGACTCCGGCGACGGGATGCAGCTGACCGGCGACCGGTTCACCTCGGTGAGCGCGTCGTTCGGCAACGACCTCTCCACGTTGCCCGACTTCCCGGCCGAGATCCGGGCGCCGGCGGGCACCATCAACGGGGTCTCCAGCTTCCAGGTCCACATCTCGGACCACGACATCACGACACCCGGCGACGAGCCGAACGTGCTGGTGGCGATGAACCCGGCCGCGCTGCGCGCCGACCTCGGTCGGCTCGAGCCCGGCGGCACGATCATCGCCAACGAGGACGCGTTCGACGAACGCAACCTCGAGAAGGTCGGCTACCGCGAGAGCCCGCTCGACGACGGCAGCCTGGCGAGCTACCGCGTCATCCGGGTCCCGATGAGCTCGCTGACCCGGGAGGTGTGCGCACCGCTCGGCGTGAAGCCCCGCGACGCCGAGCGCTCCAAGAACTTCTTCGCCCTCGGTCTCGTGTCGTGGATGTACACCCGGCCGACCGAACCGACGCTCGAGTGGATCGCCGACAAGTTCGGCAAGAACGAGCAGGTCGAGGCCGCCAACCGTGAGGCGTTCCTCGCGGGGTTCAACTTCGGCGAGACGACCGAGCAGGTGGGGCACCGCTACGAGGTCCGCCCCGCGCAGATGCCACCCGGCGAGTACACGAGCGTCACCGGCAACACGGCACTGGCATGGGGGCTGGTGGCCGCCGGACAGCTGTCGAAGCTCCCGGTCACGCTCGGGTCGTACCCGATCACGCCCGCCAGCGACATCCTCCACGAGCTGTCCAAGCACAAGCACTTCGGCATCCGCACCGTCCAGGCCGAGGACGAGATCGCCGCCGCCGGCATGGCGCTCGGGGCGGCCTTCGCCGGCCACCTCGGCGTGACGACGACGAGCGGCCCCGGCCTCGCCCTGAAGAGCGAGACGATCTCGCTCGCCGTGTCCGTCGAGTTGCCACTCATCGTCGTCGACATCCAGCGTGGTGGCCCCTCCACCGGCCTCCCCACCAAGACCGAGGCGGCCGACCTGAACATCGCCCTGTTCGGCCGCCACGGCGAGGCGCCCCTGCCGGTGGTCGCCAGCTCGAGCCCGGTCGACTGCTTCCACGCCGCGATCGAGGCGGCCCGCATCGCGGTGAAGTACCGGACCCCGGTGATCCTGCTGTCCGACGGGTACCTCGCCAACGGCTCGGAGCCGTGGCGCCTCCCCGATCTGTCCGAGCTGCCCGACATCTCCGTCCCGTTCGCGACCGAGCTGAACCACATCGACGACGACGGCACCGAGGTCTACTGGCCCTACGAACGCGACCCCGACACGCTCGCTCGCCCGTGGGCGATCCCCGGCACACCCGCGCTGATGCACCGTCTCGGCGGCCTCGAGAAGTCGGACGGGAGCGGACACATCGACTACACGCCCGACAACCACGCACGGATGGTCGAGTTGCGCGCCGCCAAGATCGCCCGGATCGCCGGCGACTACCCCGAGACCGAGGTGCGGGGCGACCCCGACGCCGAGGTCTGCATCCTCGGATGGGGTTCGACCTGGGCCGCGATCGACGCGGCCGTGCAGCGCCAACGGCGCGGCGGCGCCAAGCTGGCCTGGGTGCACCTGCGGCACCTGAACCCGTTGCCGAACGATCTCGGCGACATCTTGCGCCGGTACCGACGGGTGATCGTGCCGGAGCTGAACTCCGGTCAGCTCGCCCGGGTCGTGCGCGCCGAGTACCTGGTCGACGCCACGCCCGTCACCAAGGTGGCGGGGTTGCCGTTCACCGCCCGAGAACTCGAAGCTCGCATCCAGGAGGTGCTGTGATGACCGACACCGGTTCCACCGCGACAGAGGTCCGGGTCACGACGAAGAAGGACTGGACCAGCGACCAGGAGGTCCGCTGGTGTCCGGGGTGCGGCGACTACGGCATCATGCAGGCGATCCAGCAGCTCATGCCCGAGCTCGGCATCGCCCCCGAGAACACCGTGTTCGTGTCGGGAATCGGGTGCTCCAGCCGGCTGCCGTACTACATGAACACGTACGGCTTCCACTCCATCCACGGGCGGGCCCCGGCGATCGCGACCGGGATCGCGACCGCCCGGCCGGATCTCGACGTCTGGGTCATCACCGGCGACGGCGACGGGCTCTCGATCGGCGGCAACCACCTGATCCACGCCCTGCGCCGTAACGTGAACCTCAAGATCCTGCTGTTCAACAACCGGATCTACGGGCTCACGAAGGGCCAGTACTCCCCCACCTCCGAGCTCGGCAAGGTCACCAAGTCGACCCCGTTCGGGTCGGTCGACACGCCGTTCAACCCGTTGGGCGTGGCGCTCGGCGCCGAGGCCAGCTTCGTGGCGCGCACCCACGACCTCGATCGCAAGCACATGATGGAGACGTTCCGCACCGCTCACGACCACCGCGGGGCGTCGTTCGTCGAGATCTACCAGAACTGCAACGTGTTCAACGACGGCCAGTTCGCCGACGTGATCAAGCGCAACGTGCGCGACGAGATGATGATCGACCTCGTGCACGGCGAGCCGATCCGCTTCGGTGCCGACGGCCACCGCGGGGTCGTGATGGGCAGCGACGGGCAACTCCGCATCGTCGAGGTCGACGAGGTGGGCGCCGACGCCCTCCTCGTCCACGACGCCCACCGACCCGAGCCGTCGCTCGCGTTCGCGCTCGCCCGCCTCAGCGACGACGACCACTCGCCGACACCGTTCGGGGTGTTCCGCGACGTCGATCGGCCGGAGTACACGACGTCGGTCGCCGCCCAACTCGCCGCGGCATCCGAGCGTCGGGGGCCCGGCGACCTCACCGAGCTGATCCGCTCGAACGGCACCTGGACGGTGAACTGACTCAGGCGAGCCGCGTCCCGGTCGCGGCATCGAAGTAGAGGCACTCGTCGTCGGGACGGACACCGCGCACCGCCCGTCGGCCGGCGCGCTCGACCGTGGTCGTGGTGAGCGGGCCGGTGAGCTGCGCAGCGAGCAACGACACGGGCTCGCGGTACACGTCGATCGGCGTGCCCACCTGCTCGACCCGACCGGCGTCCAGCACGACCAGGCGATCACTCATCGCCATCGCCTCGGTCGGATCGTTGGTGGTGAAGATCGTGGTGACCCCATAGCCCTGCTGCAGCATGCGCAACTCGCGCCGCATGCGCTCGCGGACGCGGGCGTCGAGACGTGCGAGCGGCTCGTCGAGCAACAGGACGCGAGGGACGCGGACCAGCGCCCGCGCGATCTGGACCAGCTGGGCCTCGCCCGCCGCGAGATCCCTCGGTGAGCGCTCGAGCAGCGACTCGATGTGGAGCGCCCGCGCCTCGGCGCCGACGCGGGCCCGGATCTCCTCGAGCGTCTGGTGGCGCACCTCGAGCGGGAACGCGACGTTGCGCCCGACGTTGCGATGCGGCAACAGGTGGGGGAACTGGAACACCATCGCGACGTCGCGTTCGCCCGGTTCGCTCGCCGTGACATCGACGCCGTCCATCAGCACCGCACCACCGGTCACCTGATCCAACCCGGCGATGGCGCGCAGCAACGTGGTCTTGCCCGCACCGGACCGACCGACGACCGCCATCATCTCGCCGTCGAGCACGGCGAGGTCGACCCCCTGCAACGCCGGTGACGCCTCGCCGCCGCCACGTCGCCCACCACCGGGAAACGTCACGACCACGTCGCCGAGCGTCACGCTCGCCACGGCTCGCCTCAGGTCACCACGGCGGCCACGGCCGCGAAGTGCAATCCGGCAGCGACGACCGTGAACCCGTGCCACACCTCGTGGTAGCCGAAGATCTTCGGCCACGGATCGGGGCGACGACGGGCGAGCACCGGTATCCCGATCGTGTAGGCGAGGCCGCCGGCGGCGATCAACCCGAGCTGCAACGGCGTCATGTGGCGCACGAGGGCCGGGGCGGCGATCACCGCCCCCCAACCGAGCGCCGGGTACAGCACGTATCCGAGCCATGGGAGACGCCCGAACGCGAACAGCTTGAGGGCGATGCCCGTCCCGGCGCCGATGGCGACGGCCACGAGCAACGGGATGCCCCACACGGGCGGGAGCGCGACGAGGCACATCGGGACGTACGTTCCCGCGATCAGGATGTAGATGGCGGCGTGATCGAGCCGCTGCATGATCCGCCGGGCCCGTAACGACGTGGCGAGCCGGTGGTACGAGGCCGACGTGCCGAACGCCACGAGGAGGCTGCCCACGTAGATCGAGGCTGCCGCGGTCGCGATGGCGCCGTCGGCAGCGAGGATCAGGACGAGCCCGGCGGGAATGCACGCGAAGAACACCCAGCTGTGCAACCGCCCGCGCCACGCCGGCCGGGCGAGGTCGAGCGTCTGGGTCTGCACGTCGTCACGCTAGTGGCGGACCGGGCAGCTGCCGACGCGCGCCACGAGAGTTCATGGACCGGCCTCGGCGGCCGCAGCGACGATCGCGAGGACGTCGGTGCCGTACTGATCGAGCTTGGCCGGCCCGACGCCGCGCACGCGGGCGAGCTCCTGGAGCGAGGTCGGCACCGCCGTGGCGATGCCCGCCAGCGTCCGGTCGTCGAACACCGTGTACGCCGGCTTGCCGTCGCGGACCGACTCGCGGTAGCGGCGCAGGTCGTCGAAGGCGCGCGCCGCGACCGCGGGCGCCCGTTCGTCGACCGGGCGCGGTCGGCCGCGCTGGCGACCGACGGTCTGCACCGGTCGGTCGGCGGGGAACCGACGCACCGAACCCGACGACGACCGGGCGACGACGTCGTCGGCGACGGCCTCCACGACCCACTCGGTCCCCTGGTCCACCAGCACCATCCCGGGGGCCACGACCACCGACGCGCGGTCCAACAGCGGATGATCGCGGTCGCGTGACCGGGACGCGCCGCTCGGGGCCGTCACGGCCGTCACGGCCGTACCTGGCCGGGCGCGGGTGGGTTCCGGATCGGGCCCGTGCTCGGGAGGCTCGTCGGTGAGTTCGGCGACGAACCGGCTCGGCCGGGGCCCGGTCACGATCGTCGCGCGCGCCGAGGCGCGGGTGACGGCGACGTGGAAGAGTCGACGCTCCTCCTCGATGTCGTCGGCGAGGCGATGCGGGTACTGATCGGTGTCCGCGAGGTGGACCACGACCTCGGGCCACTCCTGACCCTTGACGCGGTGCACCGTCGCCAGGACCACGCCCCCGGCGGATCGGCGAACGGCGAGATGGCCGCGCAGCCACGGTTCGAGCTCGATCGGATCCGGCTGCAACGTCGCGATGTGACGCAGCGCGCCGAGGTCGTCGCCCTGGGCGGTCCGGTTCATCCCCCGACGGGTGGCGTCGAGGGTCGCGACCGCGCCGGCCAGACCGATCTCGTCGGCCACCATCGCCAGCAGCTCGGCGGTGGGTCGGCCGGCGACGACCGCCTGTTGCAGCGCGGCGATGTCGTCGGCCAACTCCTCGACGCGTGCGGCGTCCTTGTCGTTGTTGAGGCGGCCCGCGAGGCGTCGGAGGCCGTCGGGATCGCGCTGCTCGGTCACCCATTCGGCGATGCGCGGGTGGAGCGACCGGGACGGGCGGCGCAGTGCCTCGCCGAGGTCCGGCCCGGCGAACCCGGTCGAGCCGGCGGTCGCCAGGCGGAGCCACGCGAGGGCGGCACGCACCGACGTCCGGTCGAGGAACTCCAGGCCGACCCCCCCGGCGATCGGCACGCCGGCGACGGTCAGTGCCACCTGCGGCGGCGCCAGGACGGCGTTGACGCGCGTCAGCACCGCGATCTCGTGCGTCGCGCGACCGGACGCGATGGCGTGTCGGACCTGCCCGACGGTGTCGCCGACGGGGTCGTCGGACGTGACGACCGTCCACCCGTCGGTCTCGTCCGGCGGACGGCCGGGCCGGATCGTCTTGGCGACCCGACGTCGATTGTGTCGGAGCAGCCGGTCGGCGGCGACGACGACGTCGGCGGGACAGCGGTAGTTGACCTCGAGCGGGTGCGACCCCGCTCCGGGGAACAGCTCGGCGAAGTCGATCAGCCACGCCGGGTCGGCACCGTTGTACCCGTAGATGGTCTGGTCGTCGTCGCCGACTCCGAAGACGGCGCCGGCCGGGCCGGCCAACAAGCGGATCAGGAGCAGGTGGGCGGGCGTGAGGTCCTGGAACTCGTCGACCAGCAGGTGCCGGCACGACCGCTGTGCGGCGGCGCGGGCGCGAGGGTCGGCGAGGAGCACCTCGACCGCGCCGTGGATCTGCCCGTCGAAGTCCACGGCAGCCTGCGCGGCGAGCGCTTCCCGGTACCGGGGCCACACCGCGGCGAGACCGTCGACGTCGCCGTCGTACCGCGCCTCGGCCTCGTCCGGCTCGACGAGGCCGAGGCGGATCAGCCCGAGCGCCTCGATCCAGGGAGCGACCGGGTCGGTGTTCCGGCGACGGGGAAAGCTCACGAGGCGGCCCAGGATGCGGCGGACCTCGGGCTCGTCGATGGTGCGGACCGTTCCGGGTCGGGGCGCGAACGGCGGCGTGCCGTTGAGCACCGCCAGTGCGATCGAGTTCAGGGTGCGGACCTGGAGCCCCGGAACGTCTGTCGTGCGCTCACGCATCTCCTCCTGGGCCCGCTTGTTGAACGCGACCAGACCGATCGCCGACGGCGGGACGCCCCAGTCGTGCACCAGGTGGCGGGCCCGCTCGGTGAGGACGCGGGTCTTGCCCGAGCCGGCAGGAGCGACGATCCGGGCCGATCCGCGACGGTGGGTGACGGCGGCGAGCTGATCGGCGGCGAGATCGGCCCCCGACGTCGTGGTGGACGGCACGGCCAGCGATCCGTGCTCGATCGTGACGGCGTGCAGGACGGGGACGCCGTCGATCGGGTCGTGCACCCCGGGTGGACCGCCGTCGAGCCAGACGGGGGAACCGTCGGGCAGCAGCACGTCGGCCGGCCCGCCGACGGTGGCGCCGAGCACGGCGGAGCGGTCGACCAGGCCCCAGCGCGGCGCAGCCGGGTCGCGGGCGTCGATCGTGTTGGACACGACGAGGTGGTGCAACTCGTCGAGCGGGAACTCGTGGCGCGCGCCGAGACGGTGCGCGGGCCGATCGGTCGAGGACGTCGGCGGACGGTCGAGGAGGGGCGTGGCCCCGTCGGCCACCTCGACGACGAACGGGCGGCGGGCGTGCGTCGCGGCACGCAGGACCGCCACGGCTCGGTCCGGCGCATCGAGGTCGCCGCCATCGAGGTGCACACGCTCGGCGTCGCGCCACTCGGGCGGGATCTCGGCCCCCGCCCGCACCACCACGCCGCGTCCGAGCCCGACCGGCCCACGAACGACACCGTCGAGCGCGACCACCGGCGCTCGGCCCTCGACCGGTGGCGGCGGAACGTCGACGGCGGTGGACGGACCGGCCGGCGTGGATGCGAACGCGGGCGCGCCCGTCCCCTCGCCCTCGTGGCGCTGCCAGCACGTCTTGATCCCGGCCGGCGTGTCGTGCGCGCCGCCGCAGTACACGCAGGCGATGGTCACGCCTCCGTTCTACTCCACGGGTGTCACGAACGCAGGTGGGCGCGGATGTTCACCGCCACGAAACCTCGGCGATACAGACGATCGTCAGGATCGCCCCATGCGAGATCCGCACGAACCGACGATCGTCGACGCCGATCATCCCAGCATCGACGGCGCGATCGACCACTTCCTCACCGAGCTCAGCGCCGAGCGACGGTTCCTCGGGCCGTCGGGATCGGCCGACCCCACGTCGCATCGCTCGCTCGTCGACGCACTCACCGACGCCGCGGGCGGCTTCCGGTCGGCATCGATCGTCGACGGTCGGGTCATCGCCCTGGCCCGCGTCGACCGCCACGGCGACCTCCGGGTCGCGGTGACCGCCCACCACCGCGGTCAGGGCGTGGGCATCCACCTGGTCCGCCACGTCGTCGAGCGGGCCCGGGCCCGCGGCACGAGCCGCCTGTGCCTGCGGTCGAGCCGGCGGAGTCCAGCTTCGCTCGCCCTCGCGACGCGGATGGGGTGCATGGTCGTCGACCGGGGCCGCGGACGGCTCGATCTCGTGCTCGACTTCAGCCCGATCACACGCTCTGCGTGAGCGGGACCGGGTCCGAGACGCCCGTTCGTGGCGGCGATCGACCGCGTCGCGTCATCGGTTCGTAACGGGATCGTCACGCGCGGGCTAGCCTGTCGGCCGTGCTCACGTTCCGCGCCCGTCACCGCACCCACCGGCACGACCGCGTGGGCACCGCTCGACGTAGCGCGGCGACGCTCGTCGCGACCGTGATCGCGACCGCCCTCGTCGTCGGCGACGGGGTCGGCGTCGGGAACAGCGCGCGCGCCCAGACCAGCGATCAGGCCGCCGAGCAGGCCGCACGCGAGATCCAGGCCGCACGCGACCAGGCGAACGCCGCTGCCCAGGCGATGTTCGACGCCGAGTCACGACTCGATCAACTGGCGGTCGAGGTCGAGGCCGCCGGTGCGGAGCTGGCGGCGCTGGAGAGCGAGGCCGAACAGCTCCGGGGCGATGTCGAGCAGTTCGCCATCCGTCGATTCGTCGACTCCGGCACGAACGACATCCCGCTGGTGGGTGGCATCGGATCGGCCAACGACACGGCGGTCTCGGGCGTCTACGTCGCCGCGGCGACGGGCGCCTCGTTCACCGCACTCGACGACTACGACGCGGTCGCGCTCGAGCTCGCCGGTGCTCGCCGATCGCTCGAGCAGCGACAGGCCGAGACCGAGGCCGCACGCGACGAGTACGACCGCTTGCGTCGGGCGGCCGAGGCCGAGATCGTGCGCCTGGAAGAGGTCGAACAGCAGCGGCTGCGCGACGAGGCCGTGCGGGCCGCGCTCGAGGAGCAGCGCCGCCAGCGCGAGGCCGAGGAGGCCGCCCAGCGCGCCGCCGAGCAGCAAGCCGCCGAACAGCGAGCCGCGCAGCAACAGGCCGCGCAGCAGCAAGCCGCATCGTCGGGAGACGGCGGCTCCGGTGGTGCGAGCGGCGGCGGTGGTTCGAGCAGCGGTGGATCCGGCAACGGTGGATCCGGCAACGGTGGCGGATCCGGAGGTGGTGGCAACGGCGGCAGTTCGAACGAACCAGCGCCGCCACCACCACCGCCGCCGCCACCACCGCCACCGGCCAACCCTGGAGGGATCGTCTGCCCGGTCGCCGGGCCGCACTCGTTCTCCGACACCTGGGGCGCGCCCCGCTCGGGCGGTCGCCGCCACCAGGGCGTCGACATGATGGCGTCGACCGGCGTGCCGCTGGTCGCGGTCGTGTCGGGGACGGTCAACTTCCGGACGAACCGCCTCGGCGGGAACGCCGTGTGGCTCACGGGCGACAACGGCAACAAGTACTACTACGCCCACCTGAGCGCCTGGGAGGGTTCCTCGGGCCGTCGGGTCAGCCAGGGCGAGGTGATCGGCTACAACGGCTCGACCGGCAACGCCGGGGTGCCGCACCTCCACTTCGAGATCCATCCCGGCGGCGGCCCCGCCGTGAATCCGTACCCCGCCGTCCGCTCCGTCTGCTGACGTCGATCACTCCCCCCGCACCGCCCGTCACCGCCGTCGCCGCCCGTCGCCGCCCGTCGCCGCCCGCCGCCGCCCGTCGCCGTCTTCCCCCCATCAGCACCCCAGCGACACAGAGTCACCCAGCGCCGCCCCACCCGGCACCCACC
>SKSP01000472.1 GCA_007122945.1 Ilumatobacteraceae bacterium
AGGCGCGCGGCCGGTCGCGGTCATGGACTCGCTTCGGGGCCGAGTCGTTTACCAGCAAGGCTCTACCGTTCGGTAACCTCGGGCCATGCAGCACGTGCTCGACGCCATCACCGCCGGCGCCACCGGCGACGACATCGCCGCCCTCGAGATCCCCGAGAGCTATCGGGCCGCGTTCGTCAAACGTGACGACGTCGGGATGTTCGAGGGCATGGAGTCCTGGGACAAGGACCCCCGCCAGAGCGTCCACGTGGACGAGGTCGCCACTCCAGAGCTGGCGCCCGACGAGGTGTACCTCGCCGTCATGGCCTCGAGCATCAACTTCAACACGGTGTGGACCTCGATCTTCGAACCATTGCCCACGTTCGGCTTTCTCGACCGTCTGGCCCGTGAGAGCGAATGGGCCAAGCGCCATGCGTTGCCGTACCACGTGGTCGGTTCCGACGCCTCGGGCGTGGTACTGCGGGTCGGCTCCGCCGTGCGCAACTGGTCCCCGGGCGACCGGGTGACGGTGCACTGCAACTACGTGGACGATCAGGACCCCTCGGCGCACGACGATTCGATGCTCGCGGCGAACCAGCGCATCTGGGGCTTCG
Source organism: Ilumatobacteraceae bacterium (assembly GCA_007122945.1). Taxonomy (GTDB): domain Bacteria; phylum Actinomycetota; class Acidimicrobiia; order Acidimicrobiales; family Ilumatobacteraceae; genus SKSP01. The sequence continues at coordinate 594 of SKSP01000472.1, forward strand.
AGACGAACTTCGGCGGCCTCGCCGACCTGTCGGTCGTGAAGGCCAACCAGCTGATGCCCAAGCCGTCGCACCTGACGTGGGAGGAAGCAGCGGTCAACGCGCTGTGCAACTCGACCTCGTACCGGATGTTGGTGTCCGACAACGGCGCCCGGATGAAGCAGGGCGATTCGGTGCTGGTGTGGGGCGCGACCGGCGGCATCGGCGGCTACGCCGTCCAGTACGTGCTCAACGGAGGCGGCACCCCGATCGGCGTGGTGAGCTCCCCCGAACGGGCCGCGATCCTCCGCGACATGGGCTGCGAGGCCGTGATCGATCGGGCGGCCGAGGGCTACCAGTTCTGGAGCGACGAGCACACCCAGGACGAATCCGAGTGGCGCCGATTCGGCAAGAAGATCCGCGAGCTCACCGGCGAGGACCCCGACATCGTGTTCGAGCACCCCGGTCGCTCCACGATGGGTGCCTCGATCTTCGCCGTCAAGCGTGGTGGCACGGTGGTCACGTGCGCCGCCACGTCGGGCTACATGGTCGAGTTCGACAACCGCCACTTCTGGATGAAGCTCAAGCGCCTGCTGTCGTCGCACTTCGCCAACTACGCCGAGTCATGGGCCGCCAACAAACTCATCGACCAGGGCCGCATCCAGCCGTTGCTGTCCGACGTGTACCCGCTCACCGAGGTGGGCCAGGCCACGCGAGCGGTGCAGAACAACGAGGCCGAAGGCAAGATCGGCGTGCTCTGCCTGGCCCCCGAAGAAGGCCTCGGCATCGACGACCCCGAGAAGCGTGAGGCGATCGGCGAGGCCAAGATCACCACCTTCCGCCGCCACGCCCGCCAGCGCTGACCGCCATCCCCAACCGCACTCCCCGCTTGCTGGTCATTTCCGGAACGCCACGTTCCGATCTTGACCAGCAAGCATCGGCTTCCGTCCGGGCGGGCGGCGCGTGCACACGGGGGGTGTGGGGAACTGGAACGACATCACCGACATCGCGACACGTCAGCACGGCATCGTCGACCGGCGCGGGTTCGAACGTGTCGGCGTCGCTGCGAGCACGGTGAAGAGTTGGGTGCAACGAGGTCTCCTCGAGCGGGTCGTGGCGGGCGTCTGGCGGGTGGTGGGCGTGCCGGTGACGTGGGAGCAGCAGTTGGTGGCCGCGCTGCTGTACCTCGGCGACGCCGCGGTCGTCAGCCACGAGGCGGCGGCCCAGCTGCACGGGTTCGACCGAACGCCGCCCGACCGGGTCGAGTTGCTCGTCCCGATCGACGCTCGGAAGCGACGCCTGCCGTTCGGGCGGGTGCACACGACGGGGCACCTGCCGCGGATCGATCGGGTCCGGGTGGCCGGTTGGCCCGTCACCTCGGCGACCCGGACGGTGCTCGACCTGGCGATGCAACGACCCGAGCGCGTCCGGCTGGAAGGAGCCATCGACTCGGCGATCCGCAGCCGGGCATCGGCGCCCGAGGTGCTCCAGCGCCGGCTCGCCGACCTGCGCGGGCCCGGGCGTTGGGGGTGCCGGCTCGTGGACGAGCTCACGCTCGACGCCGGTGGTGAGACCCTCCTCGAACGGCGGTTCCTGACGCTGCTGCGGACGAACGGGCTCCCGCGGCCGACGACGCAGCGATGGTTCGCCGTGGAGGGTCGCACGATCGGGCGGGCGGACTTCACGTACGAGGAGCTCAGGATCGTGGTCGAGGTGTCCGGTGGGCGTGGGCACAGCACGCCCGCCGAGCGGGCCAAGGACGCGCAGCGACGCAACGAGTTGCAGGACCTGGGTTGGCGGGTGTTCGAGTACACCTGGGACGATGTCACGCGTCGGCCGGCGTACGTGGTGCGAACGATGCGTGACCGATTGGTGTCGACCCCGTGTCGCGATGGCTGAACGGCACCGCCTCCGGGCAGACTATGGGGCATGCTGCTGACCGAGATCGACCACGTCGCCATCGCCGTCTCCGACCTCGAGGCGGCCATCGACTACTACGAGCGGGCGTTCGGCGCCACGGTCGACCACCGCGAGGTGGTCGAGAGCGACGGGGTCGAAGAGGCGCTCCTCAAGGTCGCCGAGAGCTACGTCCAGCTGCTCACCCCGATCCGCCCCGATTCGCCGGTCGCCAAATCGATCGAGAAGCGCGGCGAGGGCCTCCACCACATCGGCTATCGCGTGGCCGACTGCGCCGAGGCGCTGGAGTCGATGCGCGCCGCCGGGGCCAAGCTGATCGACGAGGCACCCCGTCCGGGGAGCCGCGGGACCACCGTCGCGTTCGTTCATCCGAAGGGGAGCTTCGGTACCTTGATCGAGCTCGTCCAGGAGTGAGCCACCGGTGACCCCCCGCCGGTCGCACCGCACCCGACAACGTCGCGACAGCGCCCGTCGTTCCTCCGGCCCCGCCGCCGTGCTGTGGGACATGGACGGCACGCTGATCGACACCGAGCCGTACTGGATGGCGGCCGAGCACGACGTGGTCGACGAGTTCGGCGGCACGTGGACCGATGCCGACGGGCACGCCATCGTCGGGTTCGACCTGCTCGACGGTGCCCGCTACATCGCCGAGCACGGCGGGGTCCCGCTCCCGCCGGAGGAGATCGTCGAGCGACTCCTCGACGGCGTGATCGCCCGGTTGGAGCGCGGCATACCCTGGAGGCCCGGCGCGCTCGAA
>SKSP01000422.1 GCA_007122945.1 Ilumatobacteraceae bacterium
CGCCCGACCCGACGCCCGACCCGACATCCGACGCGCCGACCGGTGCTGCCTCGATGCTCTCGTCGGCACCAGCCTTCCCGTCCACGTCGGTTGCATCGTCCCGCCAGCGGCGGATCTTGAGCATCGCTTGACCGGGCGAGCGCGCGTCAGCCGAGCGCATACGGCGGTCGCCTCCTCGGACATCATCACCACGAATCGTCGGGGTGCAAGAAGTCGAGTACCGAGCGGCCGACGACCTCGTCGCGGGTGCGCCCGAGCATCGTCAACACGTGGTCGTTCGCCTCGAGGAACACACCATCGGCGGACACGACGGCGAGGCCCTGCGGCATCGAGGCGTGCACGGCGTTCAGGTCGATCGGGCCGCTCGGGTCGATCGGGCCGCTCGGGCCGTTCGGAGGGAGTGGCGGCTCACCCACGGCGAACTCATCGGCTCGCCGCACGGGCTCCTTGACCGGCGATCCCGACGCCGCCCTCGCCGGGCACCAGCGATAGCGTGACAGGCGATGGCGTACCGTCACCTGTGGTCCCCCCTGCAGCTCGGACCGGTCGAGGTGCGGAACCGGATCGTGTTCTCCGCCCACCTGACGAACTACGCCCGCGACGGGCGCCCGACCGAACAGCACGCCGCCTACTACGCGGCTCGCGCGGCGGGCGGGAGCGGGCTGATCATCACCGAGGAGCACTCCACCCACCCGACCGATTGGCCGTACGAGAAGCTGATCCACGGGTTCCACCGCGACGTGATCCCCGGCTACCGCCGGATCACCGACGCGGTCCACCGCCACCGCGTCCCGATCTTCGCCCAGATCAACCACAACGGCGGCCAGGCGTCGTCGATGTACTCGCGCCTGCCCGTGTGGGCGCCGTCGCCGGTCGCCGACCCGCTGTTCCGAGAGGTCCCCAAGGCGGTCACGACGGCCGAGATCGACGAGATCGTCGCCGGGTACGCGCTCGTCGCCGAGCACTGTGCCGAGGGCGGGTTCGACGGCATCGAGTTGCAGTGCTCGCACTCGTCCATCGTCCGCGGCTTCCTCTCCCCGGCCACCAACCGGCGCACCGATGCCTACGGCGGGAACCTGGAGAACCGCGCTCGGATCCTGCTCGAGATCGTCGCCGCGGTGCGCCGCGTGATCGGCAACCGGTTGGCGCTCGGGGTCCGGATCTGCGGCGACGAACTGATCGAGAACGGCACGACGATCGACGAGGCCGTGCGCGTCGCCGAGATCGTCGAGACGACCGGGCAGGTCGACTACATCAACACCTCGATCGGCGTCGCCACGGCGAGCCTGTTCATGATCGAAGCGTCGATGCACATCCCGCCGGGGTACGCCATGTTCATCCCGTCGGCGATCCGCAAGGCGGTCGACCTGCCGGTCGTCGGTGTCGGCCGGTTCAAGGACCCGCTCCAGGCCGAGCGGGCGATCGCCGAGGGGCAGTGTGACCTCGTCGGTGTCGTGCGCGGGCAGATCGCCGATGCCGAGTTCGCCGCCAAGGCGCGGGCGGGCGCCGTCGACGAGACGCGGCTGTGCCTGTCGTGCAACCAGGAGTGCGTCGGTCGGATGGGTCTCAACCGCTGGCTCGGCTGCATCGAGAACCCGATGACCGGGCGGGAAGCGGAGTACGCCGCCGCCGGTCGGGTGGCGTTCGGTGGGATCGGACGGCCCGAGCGACCGGTGGCCGTCCGGCGCGACGTGATGGTCGTCGGCGCCGGGCCGGCCGGGCTGCAGGCGGCGATCGCCGCGGCGCGCGCCGGCCACCTGGTCACCGTGTACGAGAAGGAGGCCGAGGCGGGTGGCCAGGTGCGGCTGGCGGCCTCGGTCCCGAACCGGGCCGAGTTCGGCGACATGATCCGCAACCAGCTGGCGGAGTGCCGACGGCTCGGGGTGACCATCGAGTACGGACAGGGCGTCTGGCCCGGGCTCGTCGAGGAGCGCCGACCCGACCACGTCATCGTCGCCACCGGTGCGGAGCCGCAGCGACCGTGGTGGGTGCCCGGCGACGCCGAGAACGTGTGCGACGTCCGCGACGTGCTCGACGGGTCGACCCATCCGTTCGGCGACGTCGTGGTGGTCGACGAGATCGGGTTCCACCACGCGACATCGGTCGCCGAACTGCTCGCCGACCGGGGGTGCGCGGTCGAGATCGTGACGCCGGGGATGGTCGTCGGACAGGACCTCGGCATCACGCTCGACATGGAGAACTGGTGGATCCGGGCGACCGACAAGGGCATCGTCCAGACCACCGACCTGGTCCCGATGGGCATGCAGGGTCGCACACTCACGCTGCTCCACCACCCGACCGGTGCCAACGTCGAGCGCACACCCGACTGGGTGGTGCTCGCCGTCCCGCCGAACCCGGTCGAGTGGCTGTACCGCGACCTTCGTGCGGCCGGGGTCAGCGTCGAGCGGGTCGGCGACTGCGTGGCGCCACGGCGGGCCCACGCCGCGGTCGTCGAGGGCGAGCGGGCCGGCCTCGCCGTGCGATGACCGGCGAGGTGACCGGCGACGCGACGCCCGACGCGACGAGATCGGCGATCCTCGACGCGGCCCGGGCGCTCCTGGTGGCCGAGGGGCCCGACGGGCTGACGGTGCGCCGGATCGCCGGCGCAGCGGGACACTCGACGATGGCCGTCTACTCCCGCTTCGGCGGCAAGGACGGCATCGTGGATGCGCTCGTCGCCGAAGGCTTCACGATGCTCACCGACGCGCTCGGGGTGGTCGGGGCGGTCGGGGCGGTCGGGGCCGACGACGACCCGGTGGCCGATCTGCACCGCATGGGCGACGCGTACCGGCGCTTCGCCCACGAGCACCCGCGCCACTACTCGTTGATGTTCGAGCGACCGGTGCCGGGCTACGAACCGTCCGAGCCGACGTCGGAGATCGCCGACGGCGCGCTCGACGTGCTCGTGCGCGCCCTGGACCGGGCGATGACCGCCGGCGCATTCACGCCCGGCGACCCCGCCGTGACCGCCGTGTCGGTCTGGGCGACGGCCCACGGCCTCGTCAGTCTCGAGCTGGCGGGCGCCGCCTCCCCGGCCGTCGACTGGGACACCGCCCACGAGCACACCTGGTCCGCCCTCTTCACCGGCCTGCGCCCGCCGCCCTGAGTGAACCACCCACCTCACCAGCACCCCAGCGACACAGAGTCGCCCGGTGCCGCCCCTGCCGGCAACCAGCGACACAGAGTCACCCAGCGGGGGGCGGGGCGGGTTGGGGGGCGGGA
>SKSP01000193.1 GCA_007122945.1 Ilumatobacteraceae bacterium
GCCGCCGATCCGGTCGAGGTCGGTCATGTGGAACTTCCCGCCGGGCTTCATGTCGGCGATGTGCGGCACCCGGTCGGCGATCCGGTTGAAGTCGTCGAGGTCGAGCGCCACACCGGCCTCGTTGGCGATCGCCAGCAGGTGCAGGACCGCGTTCGTCGAGCCGCCGAGCGCGTTCGTGAGGGCGATCGCGTTCTCGAACGCCTCCTTGGTCAAGATGTCGTGGGGCCGCAGCCCGCTGCGGAGCATCGCCACGACCGCCTCGCCCGCCCGGCGGGCGTCGTCCTCGCGCCGGCGATCGACCGCCGGCGGCGACGCCGAACCCGGCAGCGACAGCCCGAGCGCCTCGCCGATCGAGCTCATCGTGTTGGCGGTGAACATCCCGCCGCACGCGCCCTCGCCGGGGCACGCGTTCTTCTCGATCGCGTGCAGCTCGTCCTCGGTGATCGTGCCCGCGGCACAGGCCCCGACCGCCTCGAACACGCTCGTGATGTCGAGGGCCTTCCCGTTGAGGTAGCCCGGCAGCGTGGAGCCGTTGTAGACGAACACGGCCGGCAGGTCGAGACGTGCGATCGCCATCATCATCCCCGGCATCGACTTGTCGCACCCGCCGGTGGCGACGAGCCCGTCGAGGCGCTCGGCGTGCATCACCGCCTCGACCGAATCGGCGATCACCTCGCGGCTGACCAACGAGGCGCGCATGCCCTCGTGCCCCATGGAGATGCCGTCGGACACCGTGATCGTGCCGAACTCGAGGCCGACGCCGCCGGCGGCGCGCACGCCCTCCTTCGCCGCCGCGGTCAGCCGTCGGATCGACGCGTTGCACGGCGTGATCTCGTTCCACGACGACGCCACGCCGACCTGCGGCTTCTCCCAGTCGTCGTCGGTGAGGCCGACGGCGCGCAGCATCGCCCGTGCCGCCGCCTTCTGGATGCCGTCGGTGACGTCGCGCGAGCGCGGCTTGACGTCGACGCTCACACCGTCGCCGGCGTCGGCTGGAGTCTCGTTGGTGGCCATGCGGGCGAGGGTAGTCCCGGCCCCGCCGGCGAACCTGGTGCCACGGCCACCACCGACGCGCGGGGCTACCGTGACGGTATGCCCGAGCCGGTCGACGAGACGGAGGTGGTCGAGGCCTTGCGGCGCGCCGGCGCCCGGTTCGCGTTCGTCCACGGGAGTCGTGCCGAGGGAACGGCGCGTGCGGACTCCGACCTCGACGTCGGTGCGTGGTTCGGCACCGAACCTCCGGCACCGTGGGAGGTCGCCGTCCCCGACGGCGTGGACCTGGTGATCCTCGACGATGCGCCCCTCGTCCTGGCAGGCCGGATCGCCGCTCGCGGGCGCTTGCTCTTCGACGACGACCCCAGGGCCCGCGTCGAGTGGGTCGCGACGACGCGCAAGGTCCATGCCGACGAGCGTCCGCGTCTCGACCTCGCCCGACGGACGTTCCTCGAGGAGCGGGCCCGTGGTCGATAGCGACCGCGTCCACCGGCTGCTGGCCGAGATCACCAAGCGCCTCGCCCGACTCGCGCAGCACGCCCAGCGCGATCGCGACGATCTGCTCGCCGACGAGACGACCCTCGAGAGCACCAAGTACCTCCTGGCCACCGCCGTCGAGGCGGCCATCGACGTCGCCCAGCACCTCTGTGCGAGCGAAGGGTGGAGCGCTCCCGACACCAACGCCGCCGCGTTCGTCGCCCTCGGTCGCCACGGCGTCATCGATCGCCCGCTCGCCCAGGAGATGGTCGCGGCGAACGGTCTCCGGAACGTCCTGATCCACGGCTACGCAGAGGTGGACGACGTTCGGGTGCTGGACGCTCTGGCCGATCCGCGCCGGCTCGAGCGCTTCGTCGCAGCGGTGAGCGCCTGGTTGCTGGAACAGGGTGGTTGAGCGCCCGTACCACCGCCCGGTCGGTCTCAGCCCCTCCGGCTCGTGGCGAGCAGGAGCCACGGCCCACGATGGTCCGGTGAGCGAGGGGAACCGCACCTACACCGAGCTCGTGTACGAGACCCACGGGCATGTCGGCGTGATCACGATCGACCGCCCAGAGGCCCGGAACGCGCTGACCCACACGACGTACGCCGAGTTGGCCGACGCGGTCGAGCGCACCGAGGCACGCTGTCTCGTGATCACCGGGCGCGACCCCGCGTTCTGCTCGGGCGACGACGTCAAGCAGGTGATGAAGGCGGTCGGCGATGCCGCCGTCGCCGGCGCCCGCCTCGAGCCCCGCCTCACGCCCGCTGCCGGGGTACTGCTGCGCACCGACGTGCCGGTGATCGCCGCCGTCAACGGTCCCGCGGTCGGGTGGGGCATGGAGCTGGCGCTGATGGCCGACCTCCGGGTCGCGTCGGAGCGGGCACGGTTCGGCGAGCTGTTCGTGAAGCGCGGGCTGTGCTGCGACGTGGCCTGCCTCGCCCGCCTCGCCCAGCTCGTCGGCCGCGAGCGCACCGCCGAACTGCTGTTCACCGGCGAGCTCGTCGACGCCGACACGGCCCGCTCGATCGGCCTCGTCGGCCGGGTGGTGCCCCACGACGAGCTGCTCGACGCGGCGCTGGAGCTGGCCGAACGGATCGCGGCGAACCCACCGCTCGCCGTGCAGGCACTCAAGCGCGGCCTGCGGCGAGCACTCGACCCCGACTGGGACGACCTCGGCCGTTGGGTGTCGACGACCCTCGGCGAGCTGTTCACGACCGACGACCACCGCGAGGGCGTCGCCGCGTTCCTCGAGAAGCGCGACCCGGTCTACTCGGGACGCTGAGGAGCAGGCGACATGACCGACGGACCCGAACCGATCCGGCCCGAACCGATCGTGCCCGAACTGATCGTGCCCGAACTGATCGTGGCGGAGCGCCGGGGCGCCGCGACGGTGCTCACGCTCGACCGTCCGGACGCCTTGAACGCCTTCACGCTCGACATGGTCCGCGAGCTGCGCGACGCCGTCGAGGCCGCGTCCGCCGACCCCGACGTGATCGGCACGGTGATCACCGGTGCCGGCCGCGGCTTCTGCGCCGGTCTCGACGCGAGCGCGCTCGCGGCCACCACCCAGGGGGCGGCCACCGGCGGCGACCGCGCCGATGCGCCGGTCGAGGGTGAGCTCCCCGGTTTGTTCAGCTTCCTCGTCGAGCAACCCAAGCCGGTCATCGGCGCGATCAACGGCGTGGCCGCCGGCGGCGGCTTCGTGCTGGCGGCCAAGTGCGACATCCGCTTCGCCGCCGAATCGGCGTCGTTCGTGACGATCTTCTCCAAGCGCGGCCTGATCGCCGAGCACGGCATGACCTGGCTGCTGCCGCGCCAGATCGGGGTCGGCGCCGCGCTCGACCTGCTGTGGTCGTCACGCAAGGTCGACGCGGCCGAGGCGCTCCGGCTCGGCCTGGTGCAGCGCGTCGTCCCCGACGACGAACTCGTCGACACCGCGGTCGCCTACCTGCAGGACCTCGCCGAGCAGGTGTCGCCGGCGTCGATGGCCGACACGAAGCGGCTCGTGTACGGCCAGCTCGGCGCCGACATCGACGTCGCGTTCGCCGAGGCCGACGAGGCCACCTGGCGGGGTGTCCAGCGCGCCGACGCGACCGAGGGCGCCAACGCCTACCTCGAGCGGCGGCCGCCGCGCTTCGACCGGATCGGCGGCGACTCGTGAGCGAGGGGTTCACCACCATCGACTGGGAGCTGACCGACGGTGTCGGGACGCTGTGGTTCGACCGGCCCGACGCGCTCAACGGCATCATCAACACGATGCTGCGCGAGCTGCACGAGGTCCTCCACCGGGTCGCCCACGACCCCGAGGTGGCCGTCGTCGTCGTGACCGGCCGCGGCCGCGCCTTCTGCCCGGGTGCGGACCTGAAGCACTACTCGTCCGGTGCCGCTGACGAGGCGCTCCGCAACGAGTGGTTCGACATCCCGGTGCTGCTCCACGAGATGCCCCAGGTCACGATCGCCGCGATCAACGGCGCCTGCGCCGGCGCCGGGCTCGGCTTCGCGCTGGCGTGCGACCTGCGGTACGCGGCGAGCACGGCCAAGCTCAACACCGCCTTCCTCGACGTCGCGGTCGCCGGCGACATGGGCGTGCCGTGGACCCTCCCGCGAGTCGTCGGCGCGGGCCGGGCGCGCGAGCTCTCGCTGCTGCCCCGCAAGCTCGACGCCCACGAGGCCGTCGCGATCGGGCTGGTCAACGACGTGTTCGAGCCCGACGTACTCCTCGACGAGGTCGGCGCGCGGGCGCGCCGGATCGCCGACGCCGCACCGCTCGCCCGCCGTTCGATGAAGGCGCACCACGTCGCCGCGGAGCGGGTCGGGTTCGCCGACTTCGTCGCGCTGGAGACCGAACGCCACCGGGTGATCTCCGGCTCCGCCGACACCGGCGAGGCGTTCCGCGCCTTCGTCGAGAAGCGGCCGGCCCGGTTCGAGGGCCGCTGAGTCGACGGGTACCAGGACCGGTATCGGGACCGGTGTCGGGACGGGTCTCAGACCGGAGCGACCGCGACGGCCGCCTCGGTGCGCGGGTCACCAGCGATCCGGGTGTGCATCATCACCCGGGGTTCGGACGGGTCCCACGGCCGGACCCGGTGCAGCACGCAGCGGTTGTCCCACACGACGAGGTCGCCGACCTGCCACCGGTGGCTCAGCACGCGCGGCGGCCGGCAGGCGTGGTCGAGGAGCTCGTCGAGGAGCCGTTCGGACTCCCGCTCGGACAGCCCGGGGATGCCGTGGGCGTGCCGCCCGATGAACAACGCCGGGCGTCCGGTGACGGGGTGGACCTTCACGAGCGGACGGACCGGGTCGGGTCCGTCGTCGAAGCCGTAGAAGCCCTCGGCGGGGGCGAAGCCGGCCCGCCGTTGCGACCGGACGAGGGAGTGCGAGGCGACCATGTCGGCGATCCGTTCACGCGTCGCCTCGTCGAGCACTTCGTGGGCGGCGCGCATGTCGGCCCACTCGGTCTCGCCGCCGCTCCCGGGCACGACCCGTGCCGACAGCATCGAGGCCTTCGCCGCGAGCGCCATGTAGGAGCTGTCGGTGTGCCACCCCTCGTTGCCGCGGATGATGCCGATCACCGGGTCGTCGGAGGGCCGGACGCGACCGTCGGTGTCGACGTTCGAGATCGGCGTCACGCCGGGTCGGCCGCCGATCACCTCGAACTCGCCGAAGCGCGCCCCGAACGCCGTCTGCTCGGCGCTGGTGAGGTGCTGGTCGGGGAAGACCAGGACGGCGTGCTCGTGGAAAGCGTCCTCGATGGTCGCCCACGTCGCGTCGTCGAGGGACGCCAGCTGCACCCCGGTGACGACGGCGCCGAGCGTGGCATCCGTGGGCGTGATCGTGACCAAGTGCTGCACCATGTGCTGCCTCCCCGCCGGAGACGGTACCTCACGGGGCGCCGACGCCACCGGCCCGGAGATCAGCCGCGGCGGGCTCTGAGCAGGGCGGTGACGGCCTTGCCGTCGGCCTGGCCCTGGGAGGCCTTCATGACGGCACCGACGAGCGCGCCGACCGCCTTGTCCTCGCCGTTGCAGAACTTCTCCCACGCGGCCGGCTGGGCGGCGATCGCCTCGTCGACCATCACTTCGAGCGCGCCGGTGTCCATCGCCTCGAAGCCCTTGTCCCTGGCGATCGCGGCCGGGTCGCCGCCACCGTTCGCGACGATCTCGGCGAGCACCTGCTTCGCCTGCGTGGCGGTGAGCTCACCGGCGACCTCCATCGTGGTCAGCGCGGCGAGATCCGCGGCCGGCACGGTGGGCTCGGCACCCTGCTCCGCGTACGCCTCCTTGACGTGGACGAGCGCCCGGGCGACGTCGCCGCCCGCTTCGCCGACGGCGAGCACGTAGGCGTCCTGGTCGCGGTCGACCACGACCATCACCGCCTCGCCGTCGGCGGGCGCGCCGGTCGTCTCGGCGAGCGCTGTCCGGCGGGCGGCCGGCAGCGGCGGCAGGCCGGCGCGGACCGTCTCGATCCACTCGTCGCCGGGGTCGAGCGGGACGAGGTCGGGCTCCAGGAAGTACCGGTAGTCGTCGGCGTCCTCCTTCGAACGCAGCGTGTGCGTGCGACCGTCGCCCTCGTCCCAGTGGCGGGTCTCCTGACGGATGCGCTCCCCCGCCTCGACCAGCGCGACCTGCCGGCGGGCCTCGTACTCGACGGCGCGGCCGAGCGAGCGCACCGAGTTGAGGTTCTTGATCTCGCAGCGCGTCCCGAGCTCGTCACCCGGGCGACGCACGCTCACGTTGGCGTCGACGCGCATCGAGCCCTCCTCCATCTTGGCGTCGGACGCGCCGATCGCGACGAGGATCGCCCGCAGCTCGTTGACGTACTGGCGGGCCTGCTCGGGGGTGCGGATGTCGGGCCGGCCGACGATCTCGACGAGCGGCACACCCGCGCGGTTGAAGTCGATCAGCGACGACGCCGACCCGTGGATGCGGCCGCCGCTGCCGCCGACGTGCGTCGACTTGCCGGTGTCCTCCTCCAGGTGGGCGCGCTCGATCCCGATGCGGGTGCCGTCGGGCAGGTCGAGCCAGCCATCGACGTTCAGCGGCACGTCGTACTGGCTGATCTGGTACGCCTTCGGCATGTCGGGGTAGAAGTAGTTCTTCCGGTGGAACGTGCACGGCTGCACGGTGCAGTTGAGGGCGAGGCCGATCCGCATCGCCAGCTCGACGGCGTGGCGGTTCAGCACCGGGAGCGCGCCGGGGAGGCCGAGCGTGACCGGGTCGATGTGGGTGTTCGGCTCGTCGCCGAACCGGTTCGGGCTGCCGGAGAACAGCTTCGTGGCGGTCGCCAGCTCGACGTGGACCTCGAGCCCGACGACCATCTCGTAGCTGCCGTCGGCGCCGTCGATCAGGAACGTGTCCGAGGACGTGCCGCTCATCGCGCGCTCCCTGCGCCGCCGACGGCGACGTCGATCATGCGTGGTGCGGGGGTGGGGGGCGCGGCCCGCTCCAGCTCGGCGGCGACCCGGAACATCGTCGGCTCGTGGAGCGCCGGCGCCAGCACCTGCACACCGATCGGAAGGTCGTGCGCACCGGTGCCGAACGGGACGCTCATACCAGGGTGCCCGCTCAGGTTCGACGGGATCGTGTAGGTGTCGCAGAGGTACATCGCGAGCGGGTCGTCGGTCTTGTCGCCGAACGCGAACGCGACCGACGGCGAGGCGGGCGTGAGCAGCACGTCGGCACGCTCGTAGGCCCGGGCGAAGTCGTCGGCGATCAGGCGGCGCACCTTCAGTGCCTTGCCGTAGTAGGCGTCGTAGTAACCGGCCGACAGCGCGTAGGTGCCGAGCATGATGCGGCGCTTGACCTCGGCGCCGAACCCCTCGTGGCGGGTCGCCATGTACATCGCGTTCGTGTCGGGGGCGTCGACGCGCAGCCCGTACCGCACGCCGTCGTAGCGGGCGAGGTTGCTCGACGCCTCGGCCGGGGCGATCAGGTAGTACGCCGTGAGCCCGTAGGTGAAGGCGGGCACCTCGACGTCGACGATCGTGGCGCCGGCGGCGGCGAGCGCGTCGAAGGCGGCCTCGACCCGCTCGACCACGTCGGGGTCCGCGCCGGTCGGCAGGTCGGTGATGCGTCCGACGCGGAGCCCATCGACGCCATCGTCGAGCAGCGCGCTCAGGTCGGGCACCGGTTCGGGGATCGACGTCGAGTCCATCGGGTCGTGACCGCCGATGATCTCGAGCACGGCGGCGGCGTCGGCCACCGTGTGGGTGAACGGGCCGACCTGGTCGAGGCTGCTCGCGAACGCCACCAGTCCGTACCGGCTGACGAGGCCGTAGGTCGGCTTGACGCCGACGACCCCGCACAACGCCGCGGGTTGCCGGATCGAACCGCCCGTGTCGCTGCCGAGGCCGACCGGAGCGAAGCCGGCGGCGACCGCGGCGGCGCTGCCGCCCGACGAGCCGCCCGGGACCCGCTCGACGTCGTGGGGGTTGCGGGTCGGCCCGAACGCGGAGTTCTCGGTGCTCGATCCCATCGCGAACTCGTCGAGGTTGGTCTTGCCGACCGCGATCGCCCCGGCGGCGGCCAGGCGGGTCACGACGGTGGCGTCGTAGGGCGGCCGCCACCCGTCGAGGATCTTCGACGAGCAGGTGGTCGGCACGCCTCGGGTGCACAGGTTGTCCTTGAGGGCGACGGGCACGCCGGCGAGCGGGCCCGGGTCGTCGCCGGCGGCGACGGCGGCGTCGATCGCGGCAGCGGCAGCGCGCGCCTGATCGGCGAGCACACGGTTGAACGCGTGGACGTCGCGCTCGTGGGCGTCGATCGCCGCCAGGTGGCGCTCGACGACGTCGCTCGCGGAGACGATGCCGGCTCGGACGGCGGCGGCGATGTCGATCGCCGTGGTCGGTACGTCGTGGGCGGTCACGACTCCTCCAGCCCGAGGATCGGTGGCACCTCGAAGCGCCCGTCGACCGCCTTCGGCGCCTGCGCGAGCACCTCGCTGCGGTCGAGCACGGCCCGTTCGACGTCGTCGCGGAACACGTTGCGCAACGGGTACGGCTGGGTCATCGGCTCGACGTCGGCGAGCTCGAGGGCGTCGATGTCGGCGAAGTGATCGAGCATCTTGGCGAGCTGGGCCGTCGTCTCGTCGATCTCGTCGTCGGTGAGGGCGAGACGGGCGAGGCGCGACACCTTCGCCACCGTCTCTCGAGCGATGCGTTCGTCGTCGGACACGACCGCCGAGGCTACCCGCCCGCGGTGCGGGAGAGGCTCGCCCCGGCGGCCGTTCGACGCCGGCCGGGGTCCGGGAACGGTCGAGCCGGTCAGTCCCGTTCGGACAGCCGGTAGCCCTCGCCGTCGACGAGGGTGATCTCGATCTCGTCGGACGGCTCGGTCGCGCCCGACCGCCGGGAGTGCCACAGCTGATAGTCGCCGGCGAAGTCCTCGGTGGGGATGACGAACCGGGTGAACACGTCGGTGACCGTGTCGCCGGCCGCGGCGCAGCGCTCCGTCACACCGACGTCGTTCACGGCGTCACCGTCGGGCAGCGTGAGCCGCCAGCCGCCCTGACCGCGCGCCGAGCACGTCTGGGCCTCACCACGGTTCTCGATCGTGTACGTGATCTGCAGCAGCGAGTTGCCGTCCTCGAGCGGCCGGCCGTCGGGGTCCGACCAGCGCACGTGGGCATCGGTGACGGTGACCGTGTCGATCATCGACTGCCGACCGGTGTCCTCACCCTCGATGTCCAGGGTCCAGCCGTCGGTGTCCTGCTGGACGAGCAGCCGGGTGACCGGCTCGACGTCGGCGCCGATGGGCGCGACGGCGGGGGTCACCCCCGGCCGACCGACCAGGAGGTAGGCGGTGTCGTCGACGAACACCGTCCGGTCGTCGTGGGTGAGGTGCACCCGCAGCTCGCCGGAGGTGAACGAGTCGGCCGGCACGTCGCGGAAGTCGGGCTGGACCGACACCGTGAACGTGTCGCCTGCAGCGTCGTCCCACTGCAGGGCGACCGGGGTGTTGTTGACCGATGCCGTTCCGCCGCCGGCGTTGAACACCCGGGCCGGGAACGTGATCTCCACGCCCTGGGGCTGCTCGCCGGGCTGCAGATCGGCGTCGAGGTCGACCACGACCATCTCCTGGATCTCCCACTCGATCACGCCGTACTGGACGGCGACGTCGATCGACCGCTCCTCGATCGTCGGGAAGTCGGCCGGGTCGATCGCGTCCGCGTCACCGGGCCCGGCGTCACCGGGGTCGGGCTCGTCGGGTGCGTCGGGTGCGTCGGGTGCGTCGGGCTCGTCGGGTGCGTCGGCCCCCTCGGGCTGTGTGGCGGCCGGCTCGTCGGACGCGTCGTCGGGCGCATCGGGTTCGTCGGCCGGGTCGTCGGCCGGCTCGTCGCCCAGGTCGGGGATGCCGCCGAACAGGTCGTCGTCGCCGCCGCACCCGGCGGCGAGCAGCCCGACGATGGCCAGGGTTGCCACCTGTCGTCGCATTGTCATGACTCCTCGTGTCTCGATGTGCTGGATCTGGATGGTCGCGGGATCAGGGCGGCGTGACCTTGATCACGTATCGGCGGTCGACGGTCCACAGCGACGTCCCGTCGAAGTGCACGTCGTCGAGCAGCCGCTCGCCCGGTAGCGACGCCCCGCCGGTCGCCCCGGACAGCATCGGCGAGAACCAGCGGAGGGGATCCCCGCTTGTCCGCACCGCCCAGACGTACGTGCCGTCGTAGGTCATCGCCCGATACGTGCCGTCGGGGTCGTTGTCGACGATCGCGAGACTGGCGGCGTCGATCATCCAGCGACCGCCGTCACCGACCGCCCAGACGTGGGTGCCGTCGAAGGCCAGGTTCCGGACGCGCCCGGTCACACCCGCATCGATCACCTCGACGCCGTCGTCGAGCGGATCGATCCGAACGACCCGCTCGTTGTCGGCGACCCACACGTACCGTCCGTCGTAGAGGGCGTCGAGCGGATCGCCCAGATCGCCCAGACCGCCCAGATCGTCGAACGGTGTCATCGACCCGGTACTGCGTGAGATGCGCGTCAGGTCGTCCCCGTCGGTGTTCACCACCCAGATGTCGGTCCCGTCGGACGCGAGCCCGTGCGGTTCGGCGAGATTGCCGCCCTCGAACGTCGTCACCAGCTCGGTGACGGGATCGATCCGGAACACCTTGCTGGTGAGCGCGCTCGCCAACCAGACGTGGGTGCCGTCGAAGATCATGCCTGCCGGTTCGTCGAGATCGAGCGCGATGGTCGCGAGCGTGTCGCCCGTCGACGGGTCGATCTTGATCACCTGGTCCTGACGGCCGGCGACCCACACGTGGGTGCCGTCGCTCGTCACCCGCTCGGGCTCGAAACTCGACTCGTCGAAGTCGATCACGAGTGGCCGGCCGGGATCCGCGTCCCAGCGGCCCTGCGCGATCAGGGAGTCGTCGATGCGGTTGGCCGGTCCGGGTGGACCGGCGTCACCGCGTGGGCCTGCCGGCCCTTCGGGGCCCTGCGGTCCTTGGGGTCCGGGCTCGCCCGCACCGCCGGCGACGTAGAACCCGGTGACGTCGACGAGCACTTCGGTCGTCGGACCGGGCGCGCCGAACGCGTCGTAGGTGAGCTCGATCCGGCCACTCGACGGGAGTGCGACGGTCACGGCGTTGGGGATGATGTCGCCCGCCCGGAAGTTGAGGTTCGACGTGGTCGGCGGGCCGGGCGTGCCGTCGGGGCGCACGCTGATGAACCCGTCGGCCGTCGGCTGCACCGCGGTGACGTTGAGCACGACGCCCGTGGCACCGGCTGGTACGACGGTGGCCGGCCCGTCGGCGGTCGGCACCGCACCGGTGACCTGCAGCACACGCGGCGTCGGCGAGGAGAACGGACCCTCGAGTCCGACGCCCGTGCGGGTATCGAGGATGCGTGCGGGCGTGATCGACACGAAGCTCGACGACGCTCCCTCGCTCGCGCTCGTGACGGCGATGCTTCCGGCGCCGAGCGACACGGCGACGGCCGCACCGACGGCAGCCCACCGGGACCGGGCTGCCGCTCGCGGCAGCCGAGCGGCACGCGGGTTCCTCGGGTCGGGAGAGGGTGACAGGGTCGCGGTTCCCATGTCACGATCCAACATCACGGTCTGTCAGTAGTCTGTGAGTGCCCGTGGTCCCGCTGCTCACAGCCCGGATCGACGGCCGCCATCCGGCCTTGAACGGCGCTCAGAACGACGTCTGGCAGTGCGGCTGTGGCGCGTGCACGAACATGGCGTCGGCCCGTCGGAGCACGTCGTCGCCGCGGGCCGTCAGCCGCCGGCCGGCGACGAGGTCGGAGGGTCGGGTGCCGCCGAGCAGCAGCGCCGACAGCGCCGCCCCGTCGCCGACCAGGTCGGGGCGCGACCGCACCTTCCGGCACCCGGCCGCGCCGATCCGCCAGC
>SKSP01000043.1 GCA_007122945.1 Ilumatobacteraceae bacterium
GAGGCGGCCTGGATCAGCGATCGTCTCCGTCGTGCCTGTGCGGCCATGGGCACGGCCGTGGACGAGGACGCCGGACGCCTCGTCATCCAGTGGACCCCGTGAGGCACGCCCTCGCGATAGGTCTCGCGCAGGCTGACGCCCCTCTGCCGGACGTCCCGAGGGCCACGTTCGCGCTGTATCCGCTGTCACTGGCGCACGTCAACGACCGACACCGCTCGCACGAGGTGGTCGACGCCAAGAGCGACTTCGCCCCGCTCCCCTCCGGCGCGACGTCGGCGATCCGCGTCGCCGCTGTTTTCCCGTGCCCGGCGTCGTCGGTGCGAACGACCCCATGGTCACATCCGTGATGATCGACGATCTGCGCGCATGGGTCGAGATCTCCAGGATCGAGGTCATCCCGCCTGCCGGGAGGTTCCCCAGCTCGACAACCCCAACCAGGTCCTCGCCCGGCTGCACAGCGTCGTTTCTCGCGTCGCGGAGGGAGCCGAGCCCTCCCACCGGTGAAGGCGTCTCTCCGTTCCCGAACCGCTCGCGACCGTCGACATGACCTTCGGCCCTTGCCTCGACCGGGTGTGGGCGGGTTCAGTGGCGAGGGGCGAAAGAGCTGCTGGAGGCGATCGTGTGCAGAGAGATCGACGGCTCGTGTCACTGACGGTGGTGGCCGGGCCCGCCAACGCAGCGCTTGGTGAGGCGGTTGCCGCCGATCTGTCGTGTGCCGCGACGGCGTGTCAGGTGGAACGCTACCCCGACGGCGAGCTGAGGCCGGCGGTGGCGAACGTCCGCGGCGACGACGTGTACGTCGTCCAGCCGACGGGTCCACCGGTGAACGACCACGTCGTTGAGCTGCTGTTGATGCTCGACGCGTGCCGGCGTGCCGGGGCGGACAGGATCACTGCTGTCGTGCCGTACTTCGGCTACGCGCGTCAGGATCGCCGCGGCCGCACCGGCGACGCCGTCGGGGCGCGCGTGGTCGCCGACGCGGTGGCCGCTGCGGGGGCTCATCGCCTCGTCGTGATCGATCCCCATACGACGGCGCTGGAGGCGATGTGCAGCATTCCGGTCGACATGTTGACCGCGGTCCCGCTTCTCGCGGACGCGTTGCGTCCCGGCGTGCCGCCCGATGCAGTCGTGGTGGCGCCCGATCTGGGAGCCGTCAAGCTGGCCGAGCGCTACGCGGCACTCCTCGCTCGCGTCCCGCTCACTCACCTCGGTGACGACCAGGGCCGGTGCGGCCGGTGGATGTCGCCCCCGAGGGTCCTTCGGCCCTGGTTCGGTGGCGCACGTGGCCGCACGCTGGGTGGATGGGACCGCACATCGCATCCCAAGGAGGCACGACGATGTCACACCCGACGTGGCGGCTCGAGATCACCTTCACCGAAGACGACCGCACGACTCGAGCCGATGCCGTCCTCGACGTCGCTGGACATCACCACCACGGATGGGGCCTGGCGCGGCGCGACCCGTCGGACCCCGACGTGCCGGTCATCGGCGAAGAGGTCGCCGCTGCCCGAGCACTGATCCGGCTGGCTCGCCAGCTGCTGGGCGCGGCCGAGAGCGACATCGAAGCGATCGAGCAGCATCCTGTCCACATCCACGAGTGAGGTCACCGGATTCCACATCGACGCCACGTCGTTCGCCCCGCGGCGAGCGACGACCCTCGGGTGGCGGATCTCGTCGTGCAGCATGTGGGGATCGGATGCGCTGTTCGATGCGTTTCGGGACGATCAGCACAGCAGTAGCGCACCGGCACGATCACGGGCAGCGCGCTGCTGTGCGACGCCGGTGGCCGAGACGGCCCGCCGTACGGGCTATTCGGGTGTGATCAGGCCGTAGTGGCCGTCGTAGCGGCGGTACACGACGTTGCCGCGGCCGCTCGCTTCGTCTGCGAAGAACACGAACGGCAGGTGCCCGGCGTCGAGGGTGCCCATCGCTTGCTCGACGGTCGAGGTCGTCGGGACCTGCTCGTCGAGCGTCACGAGAGCGGCTCCGTTCGTTCCCCATTCCGAGGGGCGGTCGGCGGGATCCAGCAGCGTCACGCGATGGCGGGCGGTGTCGTCGCGCCGGATCAGTGCGTCCTGGCCGCTGTCGAGATCGGTGAACAGGTAGAAGTCGAGATCGAGTTGCTCGAGATCGAACGCTGCTTCGTCGGGCGTCATCTGCGCGAACGCGAACGTCTTGCGGCGGATGAGCTGTCGGTCTTCGACGGGACGGTCGAAGTATGAAGCCCGCCGGGCGGCCAGGTCGCCGTGCCGCCACTCGCCGGGTGATGGCAGCCCGCTCGCCTGGTGGAGCGACTGGCGCCGTCTGGCGCGGTGCTCCAGGCGGTCCCGTAGCCGTCGCTGGACGGCGATGATCGCTTCGGGCATGGTTGCCGCGGATGCGCGGGCGCGCACGAGGTCGCCGTCGATGTCCACGGTGACCTGGGCGCTCGCCGGTCGTTGCGGCTCGCCGTCGGTGTGCCCCAACGCGATGCGGACGTACCACACCGGCTGGGTGATCGCGTCGACGACGTCGCCGATGCGTCGCTGGGCGTCCTCGGCGTCGCTTCGGCTGACATCGCCCCGGGTGACGATCGTGCGGGGTGGCTCGTACTGGTCGTCGGGCTGACCGGCCGCCTCGTCGGTGGTCTGGTCGGCGGCGGTGCCGATCCACTGCTCGACGATCCGGCCGTGCTCGATCCGGCATGCGACGACGGGTGCCGTCAGTGAGCCCACGGGGTGATCCCACACGAGCACCGGCGTGCCGTCGTCGTCGCGCAGACGCGGCGTGCCGACCGCGCCGAACCAGTCGCTGCGTTCCAGGTACGCGTGCAATCGGTCGGGCCCCGCGACATCGTCGTCGGCGGTGTGAACGACGGCGTCGGACGAGTACAGCTCGAGTGCCGCCGCGACGTCACCCGTCCGAGCGCATGCTGCCCACGCGGACACCACCTCCAACCGGTTCGAGGTCCGCGACAGCCTGCGTTCGGGGTGGGGTCGGGCGAACGGTGCCGCTCCTGCGGTGTCGGGGCGGCGGGCACCGGCGAGCGATCCGGCGCGGCGGTGATGGCGAGAGGCCCGCCGGCCGCGGCGGGCGGTGACGCCGACCGCGCGCACCGCTCCGTCCTCGTCGTGGAGATCGAAGTGGACTCGTGCGCCCGCCCACCGGGCAGCTGGCTCCACATCGGCGGCGTACGTCCTGAACGCCCGGCTGCCTCGGA
>SKSP01000212.1 GCA_007122945.1 Ilumatobacteraceae bacterium
ATCGTCGGCCCGGCCGGCGCCGGCAAGACGACCATGCTTCGCGCCGCCGTCACCGCACTCCACGCACCACCGCACCGACCCGTGTTCGGGCTCGCCCCGACAGCGAAAGCGGCGCGAGTCCTCAACGACGAGACCGGGATGGCGACGGACACCGTCGCCAAGCTCCTGCACGAGTGGTCGCGACCGGATCGACCTCCCGATGACCTGTGGCAGCTCGGCCCGCGCTACACCGTCGTGGTCGACGAGGCCGGCATGCTCTCAACGCACGATCTGCACCGGTTGATGCAACTCGCCCGAGAGCAGCACTGGCGGCTCGTGCTCGTCGGCGATCCACACCAACTCCAAGCGGTTGGCCGCGGCGGCATGTTCGCCGAGCTGTGCGACTCAACGCGCACGATCGAACTTGAACGCATCCACCGCTTCGTCGAGCCCTGCGAAGCCGCCGCGTCACTGCGACTGCTACACGGCGACACACGAGCGCTCGACACCTACGAGGCTCACCAACGAATCCTGCCGGGCCGCCTCGACGACCACGTCGACACGATCGCCACCTACTGGATCGACTGCAACGACAAGGGCCGGTCGCTCGCGATCACGACCGCCCGCAACGAACACGTCGACCTGCTCAACACCCGAGTCCAGGCCACCCGCTGGGAGCGCAGCGAACTGGACCCCGCCCGTGTGCCGCCGACGGCATCGGAGCGTGGGTCGGCGACATCATCGCCACCCGCCGGAACGACCGAACGCTCATCACCTCGACCGGCCAGTTCGTCCGCAACCGTGACCAGTGGATCGTGACCGCCATCGAGACGAGCGGCGACATCACGGCAGCTCGCATCCACGGCGGAGGCGTCGCCGTGCTCCCCCGCCAGCTAGGTGCGTGAGCACGTTCGCCTCGGCTACGCAGCGACCGAACCCGGCAACCAGTCCGACACCCAAGACCGCAGCATCACGCTGGCGACTGGATCGACGACCGGGCGCGGCCTGTACGTCGGCATGACCAGAGGCCGCCAGACCAATCACGCCCTCGTCGTGACCGACACCCCCGACATCGGCGCTGCGAGAGACGTGCTGGAACGAGCCATCAGCTGCGACCGAGCCGACGTGCCAGCCATCGCCCAGCGTCAGCGACTGGAGGTGGACAGCGAGGCGTCAGCGCTCCTGGCACGCCTCGGGCGGTCGCGCCGACCTGAGTTGCCACCCGAGCACGAAGTCGGCATCGAGATCGACTGACTCGGCCGCGGTGCCGGGGTTGGGCTGGGTTCGCTCGTGTGCCCCGGGCGGGGACCATCAGCCGGCGGTAGGGGTCCGTCGCACTCGGGTTGATCGAGGAGGCGAAGCTCCTTCTGCCGGCTTCACTGTCGGCCCCGGTCGCGCGCGGCGCGACGATGGGTGTTATGGCTCCGAGACATTCAGAGGAGACCCTTCGTGTGATGGCCGAGCAGCACATCACCTATGAGATCGAGCGGCTCGTTCTGTGCCTGCCAGTCCAGTCGCAGGTCTCATTGGTTGCGCACCCGATCATCACCCAGTCACTGCTCGAGGCGTTTCTCGTTCACCTCCGATCGCTCGCGGACTTCGTGGTCGCTCCTCGAAGACCGCGGCATGCGAAGGACGTTGCCGCCGAGGACTACTACGACGGCGATTGGCCGCAGCAGCCGCGATTCCTCTTCGGCAACGACGTCGAGGAACACCAAACCTGTATGGACGAACTGCATCGCCGCCTTGCCCACATCTCGGTTCAACGAGCGGACTCGGTCGACTTCGTCTGGCGTCACGCAGTGCAGGAGTGGCTACCTGCGCTGCTTGCAGCGCTTGGGCAGTTCATCGCCGGGCTTCCACCTCAGCGGCGGGCCTGGTTTTCGACAGCTGAAGGACTGATCAATCAGCGATAACACGCCGTCACCCGCGATAGGTGGCACGGCCTCACCGTCGTTTGATGGTCAGGATCGGAACGCCACGTTCCGATTCGTGCCAGCAAACGGGTGTCGCGGGCATGCCCCCTACGTGCCGTTGGTGGGCAGGGGGCAGGGGCACCGCCTCGGTGCTCGGCCGGTTCGACTTCTTCGACAGATCGCCAGAAGATCGTCGCTGCGTTGGTGCCCGAGTCGGGTGAACAGGGTGACCCTACGGTGCGGTCTTCGGAGTAGGGACGTCGCGAAATCGAAGCGGCGGAAAAACGGCCCATCCCTAGTTTCGTCCCTGCAAACGGGTGGAAATCGCAACACTCGTCAGAAACGGGGCGTCACGAAAGTCCTGCTCATGGCAACCCGGGCGCACGAGGCGGAAAACGCAACGCCCGAGAGCGGGGGCCACACGATCTTCGAAGGCGCCAGCGAGATCCAGCAGCTCGTGATCAGTCGGGCGATCTCTGGCCTGCGAATCGAGTGACCTGACCTGACCCCGACGTGCAGCTTTGAGCTGCAGGGGCGTGAACCTGTTCACGGGGCTGCAGCCCGAACGTGTCACGGGAGCCCAGGGCCGAGCTGCCAGCCGGCGGTCACGTGGCCGAGCGGTGGCAGTCACCTGGGCCGCGGGAGCGGCTACGTCGTGGTGGCGCTCATCGCTCCACTCGTTCAACGCATTGTCGGATCGCGCCCGTCACGCGCAGAACCCGGCTCCCCCACCTGCGGGTGGGCAACCGGGTCCACTTCCCGAGGCGCTTGCTCCGGGCACCGTCAAGTGTGCGTCTCGTGGCTGCGAAACACAAGAACGTTCTCCCTGGCAATCGGACGCCCGCTCAGCGTGCGAGCGGGTTGGCGACGTGGAATCCTCGGCGTGCGGCGGCCGAGCACAGTGCGGTGTCGGCGCTACTGAACACCGTCGCCTCGACGGTCAGCGCCGCAGCGAGGTGAACGGCGTCGTAGGCCCGGAGTCGTTCGAGTTCGGCGAGTTCTGCTGCGGACGCGACGAGCTCGTCGGTTGGCGTCACGATGTGAAGGTCGCCGACCAATATGTCGAGTTCGTCCACTGCCGCACGGAGCTGTTCCTGGGTGAGACGCCGGTCTCGTTCGGCGGCCGCGAGGGCCGCACGAGCCTCGGCGACGACGAGGTCCACCGACGCGAGCGCATCGGCCGACGTCCAGATCGTCACGGCCGGCTCGGAGCCGTCTTCGTCGATGATCAGCTCGAGCAGCGTCGAGGTGTCGACGTAGGTGATCACCGCCGTCAGCGTCGCTGTTCGGCGACCAG
>SKSP01000120.1 GCA_007122945.1 Ilumatobacteraceae bacterium
AGAAGCAGCGCTGCGAGATCCTCAAGGTCCTGTACCGCGGGGCCAACATCTTGATCCTCGACGAGCCGACCGCCGTGCTCGTCCCCCAGGAGGTCGACGAGCTCTTCGCCTCGCTCCGCGAGCTCACCGCCGCGGGCTCGACGGTGATCTTCATCTCCCACAAGCTCGACGAGGTGCTGCGGCACGCGGACGCGATCACCGTGATCCGGGCCGGCAAGACCGTCGGCGAGGTCGACGACCCGAGCAGCGTCTCCGCCCGCCAGCTCGCCGAGATGATGGTGGGCAGCGAGCTGCCCACACCCGAGACCCGCGAGAGCACCGTCACCCACGACCGGGCCCTCGAGGTCCACGGGCTCACGGTGCTCGACGACGACGGCGCCCGCCGAGCGGTCGACCAGGTTGCGTTCACCGTCCATCGCGGTGAGATCGTGGGCATCGCCGGCGTCGAGGGCAACGGCCAGTCGGAGCTGGTCGCCGCGCTGATGGGCCTCACGCCGGCCACCGGGACGGTCCTCGTGGACGGGCTCGACATCAGCCGTCTCTCCACCCTCGAGCGCAAGGCTCGCGGCATCGGCTACATCCCCGAGGACCGCCAGCAAGAAGGGCTCGCGCTCCCGTTCAGCGTGTGGGAGAACGCCGCGCTCGGGCACCAGCGCACACCGCCGTACGCGAAGGGCCTGTGGATCGACCGTGGCGGCGCGCGCCAGCGCGCGACCGAGATCGTCGAACAGTTCGACGTCCGCACCCCGGGGATCGACGTCCCGGCGTTCGCCCTGTCGGGTGGCAACCAGCAGAAGCTGGTGGTCGGGCGCGAGATGATGTCGGAGCCGACCGTCCTGCTCGCGACGCACCCCACCCGGGGCGTCGACGTCGGTGCGCAGGCCGGCATCTGGGACGTCCTGCGCGACGCGCGGGCGGCCGGGCTCGCCACCCTGCTGATCTCGGCCGACCTCGAGGAGCTGATCGGGCTGTCCGACCGCCTGCTCGTCATGCTGCGCGGCCGCATCGTCGCGGAGCTCGACCCGACGACCGTCACGCCCTCGGAGCTCGGCTCGTACATGACCGGCGCGAAGTCGGAGGCCGCATGACGCTGCAACGCTTCGGACGGGGCCTCATCGCACCGGCGGTCGCCGCCGCCTCCGCGATCATCATCTCCGCGATCGCGCTGATCATCAG
Source organism: Ilumatobacteraceae bacterium (assembly GCA_007122945.1). GTDB lineage: Bacteria > Actinomycetota > Acidimicrobiia > Acidimicrobiales > Ilumatobacteraceae > SKSP01. The sequence continues at coordinate 1,177 of SKSP01000120.1, forward strand.
CGGCAACAACCCGTTCACGGCGTTCAACGAGATGTGGAAGAACGTCAGCAACGCCGAGTCGATCGTGCTGATCATCAACCGCTCGGTGCCGTACTACGTGTCGGGGGTGGCCGTCGCCATCGGGTTCAAGATGAACCTGTTCAACATCGGCGCCAACGGCCAGTACCTGCTCGCCGCGCTGTTCGCGGCGTGGGCCGGGGCGCAGGTGACGCTGCCGGCACCGCTGCACGTCACGTTCATCCTGCTCGTGGCGGTGTTCGTCGGCGGCGCTTGGGCCTCGATCGCCGCGATCTTGAAGGTGACCCGCAACGTCAACGAGGTCATCTCGACCATCATGTTGAACTTCATCGCGACCGGCATCGTCGCGTTCTTGCTCGCCGAACAGTTCCGCGAGCCCGACGCCGCCAGCCTCGTCGCCCAGACCGAGACCCTGCCGCCGTCGGCCCGGCTCCCGAAGCTCGACCCGCTGATCGAATGGACCGGCATCGACTTCGGCAACGCCGACCTGCTCGGCTTCCTCCCGTTCGCGATCGCGATCGGGATCGGCTACCACCTGCTGTTGAACCGCAGCCGGTTCGGCTACGAGCTGCGCCTGTCGGGCGCCAACCCCGAGGCCGCGCGCGCCGCCGGGGTCAACCCGAACAAGATGATCCTGAAGACGATCATCCTCTCCGGGATGATCGCCGGCCTGATCGGCATGCACTCGCTGCTCGCCGACCCGCAGTTCCACAAGTACGGCGACCAGTTCCCGCGCCTGTTGGGCTTCACCGGCATCTCGATCGCGCTGCTCGGGCGCAACCACCCGGCCGGCATCGCCGCCGCCGCGCTCGTGTGGGGAACGATCGAGCGGGGTACGCAGCCGCTCAGCCGCATCGGCATCCCACCCGAGATCGGCGTGATCATGCAGGGCGCGTTCTTGCTGTCGGCGATCATCGCCTACGAGGTGATGAAGCGCCGCAACGACGCCGCCGCCGCACGCGCCGCGGCGAAGATCACGCACGCACCACCACCGTCCTCACCACCCGGTGAGGCCGATGCCGCGGGGGTGAGATCGTGAGCACCACCGAACCCACCACCGACACACGCGACGCGACCGACCAGGACGCGCCGCAGGGCTGGCGCAAGATCATCCACCAGCCGCGCTACCGGATGATGGTGTTCGCCATGATCGGCGTCGTCTCGCTGTCGCTCGGCCGCGTGCTGAGCGGCAACGACGACCTCACCTCGAGCGGCACGTTCGGGGTCGCCCTGCGCACCGCCGCCCCGATCGCGCTCGCCGGCCTCGCCGGCCTGTTCGCCGAGCGCAGCGGCACCGTGAACATCGGCCTCGAAGGCATGATGATCATGGGGACGATCTTCGCCGGCTGGTGGGGTTGGCAGTACGGACCATGGATGGCGGTCGTCGGCGGCCTCGTCGGCGGCGCGCTCGCGGGGCTGCTGATGAGCCTCGCCACGACGACGTTCGGGGTGAACCACATCGTCGCCGGCTTCGCCATCAACATCCTGGCGCCCGGCGTCGCCCGCTTCATGGCCAACGAGCTGTTCACCGGCGTGCCCGGCGGCTCGGTCACGTCGTCCCCGGGCAACGCCGGCGCGATGGGCCGGTTCACGATGCCGTTCCTCTCGGGCGGCGACCTGTTCGGCTGGCAGACCCCCGACATGCTCGGCTGGTTCGAACGACAGGGGTGGTTCGTCATCGCCGACCTCGCCGGCTTCGGGCGCGGCATCACGACCAACGTCACCTACGACGTCGTGCTGACGATCCTCATCTTCGTGCTCGCCGGCTACGTGGTGTGGCGCACCTCGTTCGGCCTGCGCCTCCGAGCGGCCGGCGAGCGTCCCGCCGCCGCCGACTCCCTCGGCGTCTCCGTCGTGCGGATGCGCTACTACGGGCTCACCATCTCCGGAGCGCTCGCCGGTCTCGGCGGGGCCGTGCTCGTCCTGTTCGCCAACCGCTACCAGGAGCAGCAGGTCGCCGGGCGCGGGTTCCTCGGCCTCGCCACCTTGATCTTCGGCAACTGGCGGCCCGCCGGCATCGCGGCCGGCGCCGGGCTGTTCGGCTACGCGCAGGGCATCACGCTGCGCACCAGCCCCGAGCAGGTGGTCCGGGCGCTGCTCCTCGCGGCGGCGATCGGCCTCGGCATGTCGGCGGTGTGGATGCTGCTGTCGCGCAACTTCACCGGGATGGGCATCGCCGCGCTGATCGGGATCGCCCTGTTCTGGGCGTGGTTCGTGACCGACCGACCGAACAACCAGCTCGTGTTCGTCACGCCCTACGTCGTCACCCTGGTGGCGGTCTCCGTCGGGGCCCAGCGCCTCCGACCACCGGCCGAGGAGGGCATCCCGTGGTTCAAGGGCAACCTGTAGCCGACCTCGACGCCGACAGCGCCCGCGCCGTCCCCAAGGTCCTGCTGCACGACCACCTCGACGGCGGACTGCGCCCGACCACCGCCATCGAGCTCGCCGACGCCATCGGCTGGTCGTTGCCCTCGACCGACCCGGACGCCCTGCAGGCCTGGTTCACTCGGGGCGCCGACGCCCGCGACATCCTCCAGTACCTCGCCACGTTCGAGCACACCCTCGCCGTGATGCAGACCACGGGAGCGATCGAACGAGTCGCGACCGAAGCCGTCGAGGACCTCGCCGCCGACGGCGTCGCGTACGCCGAGGTCCGGTTCGCGCCCGCCCTGCACACCGAGAGCGGGCTCGCACTCGACGACGTCGTCGGTGCGGTCACCGACGGATTCCGCCGCGGTGAGGAACGTGCCGCGGCCGCAGGGCACCGGATCGTGGTGAACGCGATCTGCTGCGCGATGCGCACCGAGAACGACTCGCTCGAGATCGCCCAGCTCGTCGATCGACTGCGGCACGGCGATCCGAAGGTGGTCGCCTTCGACCTCGCCGGCGCCGAGACCGGCTGGCCACCGTCGCTGCACGCCGAAGCGCTCGCCCATGCCCGCGCCCGGCACCTCAACATCACGATCCACGCCAGCGAGCCACCCGACCTCGAACTGATCTCCGACGCGATCGCCCACGGCGCCCACCGGATCGGGCACGGCGTGCGGCTCCGCGCCGACACGACGATCGCACCCGACGGCACGCTCGTGCTCGGCACGCTCGCCCAGCACGTGCTCGACCGAGGCATCCACCTCGAGATGGCCCCGACGTGCAACGTCCAGATCGGCGCCGTGCCGAGCGTCGCCGATCACCCGATCGGCCCGTTCCTGCGAGCGGGCTTCAGCGTCGGCGTGAACACCGACAACCGGCTCATGAGCGGCGTGCTCCCGTCGAGCGAGCTGCTCGCCGTCGCCGAGGCGTTCGCGCTGACGTGGGACGAGGTCCGAGCGCTCACCGGCCACGCCCTCGACGCATCGTTCGCACCGTTCGACGAACGCCGCCGCATCCGCCGCGAGGTCGTCGATCCGGGCTTCGCCGAGCTCGTCGAGCAGACCTGACCCCTCACCGGTCGATTCACCGGTCGATCGGAGACCCGACTCGTCACCGGGGCGAATCGAGACGTCGCGGGGCGTCGCAGCGCCGAGCGTCGCGTACGCTCTCGGTCGTGCTCACCGACAGCCAGGTCCGCCAGTTCCACGACGACGGCTTCTGCGTGATCGAGGGCGCCGTCGAACACGATGCGTGCGCCGAGCTGCGCACTCGAGCGATCGAGCTGGTCGAGGCGTGGGAGCCCGGCGAGCAGCGCACCGTGTTCACCACCGACGAGCAGGAGCGGTCGAGCAATCTCGAGTTCCTCGCGAGCGGCTCACGGATCTGGTGCTTCTTCGAGGCCGACGCGTTCGGGCCCGACGGCGAGCTGCGCCAACCCAAGCAGCTCAGCATCAACAAGATCGGCCACGCCCAGCACGACCTCGACCCGGTGTTCGAGCGCTTCACGTACACGCCGCGGCTCGCCGAGGTCGCCCACGACGTCGGTCTCGCCGACCCGCTCGTGCTGCAGAGCATGTACATCTTCAAGCAGCCCGGCATCGGTGGCGAGGTCGGCTGCCACCAGGACGCCACGTTCCTGTACACCGATCCGCTGTCGGTGACCGGCTTCTGGTTCGCGATCGAGGACGCGACGATCGAGAACGGGTGCTTGTGGGCGGCCCCGGGCGGCCACCGGACCGGCCTCCGGAAGGTGTTCGAACGCACCAGCGCCGACCCGGCCGGACACGACACCGGGTCGACCGGCGACCTCACCCGGTTCCGCGTCCTCGACGAGACCCCGCTGCCGACACCACCCGACGACCTCGTCCCGCTCGAGGTACCCGCCGGGACCCTGGTGGTGCTGCACGGCCTGCTCCCCCACTGGAGCGACGTCAACCGGTCGCCGGTCAGCCGCCACGCCTACACCGTCCACTGCATCTCGGCGGCCGCCGAGTACCCGGCCTGGAACTGGCTGCAACGACCGGCCGACATGCCGTTGCGCCGACTCGACGGGGTGACGGCGTGAGCCCGCTCGAGCCCGAGATCGTGCACCGGGCTCCCAAGGCGCTGCTCCACGACCACCTCGACGGCGGGCTCCGACCGGCGACCGTCGTCGATCTCGCAGAGGAGTACGGCTACGCCGACCTCCCCACGACCGACGTCGACGAGTTGAAGACCTGGTTCAACCGTGGGGCGAAGCGCAACGACCTCGTGCTCTACCTCGAGACGTTCGCCCACACGGTCGGGGTGATGCAGCATCGCGACGCGATCGAACGGGTGGCGTTCGAGTGCGCCCAGGACCTCGCCGCCGATGGTGTCGTGTACGCCGAGGTGCGCTTCGCTCCCGAGCTGAGCCTCGAAGCGGGGATGACGCTCGACGAGGTCATCGAGGCCGTCACGACGGGGCTCCGTCGGGGTTCGGAAGGCACCGACCTCACGGTGTACGCGATCGCGTCGGCGATGCGCACCGCCGCCCACAGCCTGCAGATCGCCGAGCTCGCCGTGCGGTGGCGCGACGCCGGTGTCGTCGGGTTCGACATCGCCGGCGCCGAGGCCGGGTACCCGCCGTCGCGGCACCTCGACGCGTTCCAGTACGTGCTGCGCGAGCACTTCCACGCGACCATCCACGCCGGGGAGGCGTTCGGCCTGCCGTCGATCGCCGAGGCGCTGCAGTACTGCGGTGCGGAACGCCTCGGCCACGGCGTCCGGATCGTCGACGACATCACCGGTTCACCCGGCCACGAGACGCTCGGGAAGCTGGCCGCCTACGTCCGCGACCGGCGGATCCCGCTCGAGCTGTGCCCGACCTCGAACGTCAACACCGGCGTCGTGGCCACGATCGCCGACCACCCGATCGGCATGCTCAAGCGCCTCCGCTTCCGGGTCACCGTCAACACCGACAACCGCCTGATGAGCGACACGTCGATGACGAACGAGATGGTCCAGCTCGCCGACGCCTTCGGCTGGACCCTCGACGACTTCGAGTGGCTCACGATCAACGCCGTGAAGAGCGCGTTCGCCCCGTTCCCGGAGCGGCTGCGCATCATCAACGGGTTGATCAAGCCGCGCTACGCGCTCCTGCGGGCCGAGCAGGCGCTGGGAGCGACGACGTGAGCGGCGGCGTCACCGTGACGGTGGTCGACCACCCCCTGGTGGCCGACTCGCTGGCTCGCATCCGCGACCGCGACACCCCGAACGCGCTGTTCCGTCAGAACCTCGAACGGATCGGCACGATGCTGATCGCCGAGGCCACGCGCTCGCTCCCGACCGTGGCCGGCACCGTGCAGACGCCGCTCACGGAGGCACCAGCGCTGCGGCTCGCCGTCCAGCCGGTCGTCGTGCCCGTGTTGCGCGCCGGTTTGGGGTTCGTGCACGCCGCCCAGGAACTGCTCCCCGAGGCCGACGTCGGATTCATCGGGATCTCGCGCGACGAGTCCACGTTCCAGCCCGAGCCGTACGTCAACAAGCTGCCCGAGTCGCTCGACGGACGGCCCGTGATCGTCATCGACCCGATGCTCGCAACGGGTGGCTCCCTCGCCCACACCGTCCGTCTGCTGCTGGAACGTGGCGCGCCCGAACCGATCCGGGTCGTGTGTGCGCTCGCGGCACCCGAGGGCATCCAGCGACTGCGCGACGAGGGACTCCACCTGCACGTCGTCACCGCCGCGATCGACGACCACCTGAACGACCACGCCTTCATCGTCCCCGGTCTCGGCGACGCCGGCGACCGGTTGTTCGGGAGCGGCAGCTGATCGCACGCGATCCCGACGGCCACGAACGCGCGCGGTACCACCGGCTCGGCGCGCCACGCCTCGGCCGGGGTGAGCTCGTCGCGGTCGGGGCGGTGCTCGTCGTCACGTTCCTCGTCGTGCTCCTGCTCGTCCGACGCCCCGGCCACTGGTGGGGCGACGACTGGGCGCTGTACGTCCGACAAGCCGACGCCGTGATCTCCGGGCGGGTGGCCGACGTGATCGCCGACAACCGGTTCACGGTGCAGCAGTCCGGCCTGCCCGAGTTCAGCCCGCCGATGTACCCGTGGGGGTACGCGGTGCTGCTCGTGCCGTTCGTCGCCGTCCTGGGAACCGACCTCGATCGTCTGGTGATCGCCCAGGCTCTGTTCTTCTGCTGGTTCCTGGCGGTGTGGTACCGGTTGGCGCGGCCCCGGGTCGGCACCGGTCTCGCGCTCGGCGGTCTCGTCGTGCTGGCGTCGTCGCCCCAGTTCGTCCGGTGGGCCGAGCTGATCCAGAGCGAGTTGGCGTTCATGGCGGTCGCGTTGACGGCACTCGTCGTGCTCGACCGCGATCGGGTCCGAGATGCCCTCGCCGCGACCTCGTCGGCCGCTCCGTGGTGGCCGCCCGTCGTGGTGGGCCTGCTCGGCGCGGCGGCGTTCAACGTGCGCCGCGAGGGGCTCGCGGTGATGGCCGCCATCGCCGCGGCGCAGATCGTGGCCCTGGTCCGGTCCGCCGACGCGCGCCATGCGCTCTGGCACCGCGACGCGACGACGGGGCGCTCCGGCGAGGTCGACCTCCGGCTCGTCGGCCGCCTGGGAGCGCCCCACGGAGCCGCGCTGGGCGCGGTGGGGCTGCTCCAGATCGTGCTCCCGACCACGCTGGTGCCGGGGTACGAGGGCAACGGGCTGCACAACGTCGTGCGCTACGCGCCCGACCACCTCGGCCACGTGATGGAATCGATCGGGCTGCAACCGATCCTCGCGTCGGGGCCGAGCGTGCTCGGCAGCCGCGGGCTCGGCGTCGCGGCCGTGGCACTGTTCGTGATGGCCGCGGTCGGCGGGCTCGTCGTGGCCGTCCGTCGCTGGCCGACGGCCGACCTCCCCCTCGTGGCGTTCACGGTGGGCGCGCTCGCGATCGGCGGCAGCTTCCGGGTGCCGGGGAGCCGGTACGTCGCCGTCATCGGCCCGATGATGCTGATCTTCGGGCTGATCGCGCTGCGAGCGCTCGCCCGCCGCTTCCCCGAGCGACGGATCGTCGCTGCGACCGGGCTGTCACTGGTGGTCGTGCTGGCGGTCGGCAACCTCGTGAAGGTGGCCGACCTGGCCGTGGACGCCAGGCGGTTCGAGCGCGAGGGCAACGTGGTGTGGGGCCCCGACGATCCGGGCTCGCTCGAGATGTTCGCCGCCGTCGAGCGCCTCACCGACCCCGACGACGTGATCGGTTTCTTCAAGGCCCGTGCCATGACCCAGCGCACCGATCGGCGAGCGATCCAGGTCGACGAGCTCCGCCCGCTCGAACGTAACGTCGACGTGATCACCCACCTCGTCGTCGAGACGACCGCCGACGGTTCGCTCCCCGCCCCGCTCACCCCCGCCGACACCACCGTGCTCTGGTCCAATCCCACCTTCACCCTCCATCACCTCCACCCCCCACCCCGGAACCGAATCACTTCGGAGGGGTCGCTTCATGACGGATCCGACGCGGAATCGAGAAGTGCCGGGCCGGTGAGGTCGCGGCGACGAGCGTCGTACATGGCGCGGACTTCACGAACCGCTGCATCACGCTGCTGCCACACCGACTCGTCGTAGCGGAGGATCTGCCAGCCGACCTCTGCGCAACGGCGGTCGCGCTCCTGGTCGGCTCGCTGCGCCGCATCGCCTCCGTGCCACCACGAATGACCGGGCTCGAGGGCGAACCGGATCCCGGGCCAGGCCAGGTCCAGCCGCACGTCCCGACCGTCGCGAAGGCGGAGCGGATACTGGCGGATCGGGTCGGGCAATCCCGCCCGGCGAGCGATGTCGACCAGCAACTGCTCCAGACCGGTCGTCGCCGGCCGTGGCTGCTGCTCGACCTTGTCGAGCCAACGCTCGAACCGGGCGACACCCGTGCGTCCCCGTCGGCGAATGCGTTGGAGACCGGCGCGCGCCGCGGCCGGATCGATGAGGCCGAGGTGCCAGGCGTCCTCGGCGGCGCGCTCGAATGCCCGATCGCCGAGCTCGCCGGCGAGATCGAACAGGGTGCGCATCGGGCTCGCCACGATGAGCGCGTCGCTCCGTTCGGGTCGCGGCTCGTCATCACCCCAGCTCGTCCTGACGATGACGCCCCAATGGGGAACGACGATCGGATGGGATTCGTCGAGCGTGTACCTGACCGGCTGGTCGGGCATCGCCCGGAACCCGTGCAAGCGGGCCGCCGTGGTCCCCGACAGGAATCCTCGCTCGCGCCCCGCGAGCTGGAGCGCCATGCTGCGTCCCTCGAAGGTGTCCCAGTGACCGGGAATGCCGAGGACACCGCGCATGATCCGGTCGGCGAGTCCGCGTCGAACCGCCCCGGCTGCCGCCTGGCGCGACACGCCGAGACGCTGCAGTTGGTAGACACCGGCCACCCAGTACTGCGCGCCGAAGAGAGCCAGAACTCCGTCACGATGGTGCATATACCCCCAGGTGCACGCGCCGCTCGGCGGAGCGGAAACCCGCTGTTCCGCGTCGGATCTGTCACGTCCAGACCCCCTGGAGTTGATTCAGTGCCCCGTGTGGGGGTTCCGCGTCGGGTCTGTCACGTGCAGACCCCCTGGGGTTGATTCAGTTCCGTTGGAGGTGGGGGGTGAGGGCGTGGAGGTGGGGGGTGGGGTCGGCGTCGACGGCTTCGCCGTACAGCTTCACCTTGGGTTCGGTGCCGCTCGGGCGGACCTGGACCCGGATGCCGCCGTCGAGCACGAGGCGCAGGAGGCCGGCCTCGGGGTACTCGGCGACCTCGACCACCGTCGCGCCGGCCAACTCGGCGGGGGGCGACGCTCGGAGCGCGGCCACCGCGGCGGCCGCGGCAGCGGGCTCCATGCGGATCGACAGCTCGGCCATCGTGTAACGGCCGTAGGTGGCGGCGATGGCGTCGATCCGGTCCTGGAGCGTGACCCCGTCGGCGGCGGCGACCGCCGCGATCTCGGCGAACAGCACCGCCGCGGTGATCCCGTCCTTGTCGAGCGGGCGGGGCGCGACGAGGTATCCCAGCGCCTGCTCGTACCCGAACACGAAACGCAGCTCGGGGTGATCGAGCACCGTCCGGGCGATCCACTTGAACCCGGTGAACGTCTCCTCGGACCGGACCCCGTGGGCCTCGGCCATCTTCGCCAGCAACGACGACGACACGAGGGTGGTGACCACCAGGCGGTCGTCCGGTTCACCCTCGGGCGGGGCGGTGTGGCGCAGGATGTGGTCGGCGAACAGCCAGCCGATCTCGTCGCCGCCGAGGCGCCTCCAGGAGCCGTCCGGCTGCGGGATGGCGGCACCGAGGCGATCGCCGTCGGGATCGCTGGCGATCGCCACGTGGGCGTCGGCCCGTCGCGCGACCTCGAGCAGCAGGTCCATCGCCCCCGGCTCCTCCGGGTTGGGGAACGCGACGGTCGGGAACGCGGGGTCGGGCTCGAACTGCTCGGCGACGACGATCGGTTCGGGCAGGCCGGCGGCGGCGAACGCGCGCACGAGCGTGTCGCCGGCGACGCCGTGCATCGGTGTGTAGGCCACCGGCACACCCGCGACCTCGGGTCGGAGCCGCACCGTGGCGGTCATCGCCACGTACGCGTCGATCAGCTCCGAGCCGACCGTGGTGATCAGCGGATCGTCCTCGGCCGCCAACTCGACCGACGTGGGATCGACTCGCTCGATCTGTGCCGAGATCTGCTCGTCGCTCGGCGGCACGATCTGGGCGCCGTCGCCGAGGTACACCTTGTAGCCGTTGTCCGCGGGCGGGTTGTGCGACGCCGTCACGACGATGCCGGCGCACGCGTCCACCTCGGTGATCGACCACGCGAGGACCGGCGTCGGCACGATCCGGTCGAACAGCATCGACCGGATCCCCTTCGCCGCCAGTACCCGGGCGGTGTCGACCGCGAACAGATCGCTCTTGCGCCGGGCGTCGTAACCGATGATCACACCCCGCTCGCGCGCGCGGGGATCGACCGCCAGGAGGTGCTCGGCCAGACCGGCTGCGGCCTGGCGGACGACGAGCCGGTTCATCCGCATCGACCCGGCCCCGACGGCCGCCCGGAGCCCAGCCGTGCCGAACTGGAGCCGGCCGGAGAACCGTTCGGCGAGCTGGGCCTCGGCGTCGAGGGCAGCACCGTCGAGCAACTGCTGCAGCTCGGCGCGGATGTCGCCGTCAGGTTCGGCCGCGAGCCATCGCTCGGCGGTCGCGCGTACGGTCGCCACGGTCGCCGCG
>SKSP01000568.1 GCA_007122945.1 Ilumatobacteraceae bacterium
CGCGGACGGGGAGCGCGAGTCGGTTCGCCCACGCGACGCCGCCGAAGGTGACCGCGGCGACGAGCACCGCCGCGACGAGGAGCAGCGTGCGTCGGTACCGGTCGAGCGGCTCGTCGGCCTCGGCGCGCGTGATCTGGCTGACGAGCACCCAGTCGAGTCCGTCGACGTCGAGCTCGGTGGCGTGCATCAGCGATCGACGTCCGAGGTGGTCGGTCCGACCGAGGACCGCGCCGGCCTGCGCGACCACGTCGCCGTCCGTGCGTTGCACCAGCACGGTGGACCCGCGGGCGTCGATGACGTCGGCATCGGTCTCGCCGAGGGTGCCCGCCTCGGTCGCCGCCGCCACGTACCCGCGTGGATCGTCCCGGTAGCCCCGCGGGTCGGTGCGCAGCCGGCGGTCGGGACCGGCGAGGTACAGCTCGCCGGTCTCGCCGAACCCCAGCGCGTCGCGGCCGTCCGGTCCGCCGACGAGCACGTCGTGGAGCGGTTCGATCCCGAGTCGCACGGCGAGCACGCCGGCGAGCTCACCGTCGACGACGACGGGGGCGCTGATGAACCACGCCGGGCTCCCGAGGGCCGGTGCGTACGGGGCCATGTCGGTGACGATCGGGTCGGTGCCGGCCGGGTCGCCGGCCGGCGTCGACGGCGCGGTGTCGGGGTCGCGCAGTCGGCGGAACGTGAGCCCGAGTGTCCCGCTCGAGTGGGTCCCGAACGCGACGTTGGTGGCGAAATCGGTCCGCTTGGCCACGCTGTAGACGATGTCGCCGGCCGGGTCGATGAGGTACAGGTCGTCGGCGCCGAGGCGGTCGAGGACGGTGCGGTACCGGGGGTGCAGCTCCGCGTGCGCGGCGGCCCACGGGCCCTCCAGGTCGGGCACGTCGATCGCGATCGGGTCCGTTCCCGGGTCGGTCGGCACGAACGCGTGCTGGAGGTGGATGCCGAGATCGCTGTCGGGGAGCAGGTCGTCGACGTCGACCGCGCCGGTGGTGGCTCGCTCGAGCGTGGGGAGCACCGTCTCGCGGACGTGGGCGCGCAACGCGTCACGCTCCAGGGTGAGCTGTTCACGGTCGGGCACTGCCACGCGATCGGCGCCACCGAACCGATCGAGCGCCTCGGCGGTGGCGGGACTCGCGGCGAGCATCCCCACCTGGGCGCGCACGCCCTCGATCGTGGCGCGCAGCTCCCACGCCTCGGCGGCGGCGATCGACACGAGTCGGCGCTGCAGCAGGCGATCGTTGGCCTCGCCGCCGGCCCAGAGCCCGACGGCGCTCGTGGCGGCGATGGCGGTGGCGCTGACGGCGACGATCGCGATCGCGAGTCGCGTGGCGACCGAGAACCGCCGGATGCGACGAGCGGTCGGGCGGCGCGGCACGGAGCGAGACTAACCGTGCTGGCCTCCGCCGACGGTTGAGGTCGGCGGCCCTCCCCAGCGCTAACCTGCGGGCGCTATGGGTCAACCGGTCGCGGTCGTCGAGAAGCCGAGCACCACCCCCGGCGTGGTGCGCCTGGAGCTGAACCGGTCGCTGACCGGGATGGGCCACGAGCACTTCCGCTCGCCGACCGACGCGATCGGGCCACGCCCCGCCGCCGAGCTGGCGCGCCGGCTGTTCGCCACCGACCGGGTCGACGCGGTGCACGTGTACTCGAACATGGTGACGGTCGATCTCCGCAAGGGGCACGACTCGGGTGGGTTCGTCGACATCGTGCGCGACCTCTACAAGTACTGGTTGCCCGGTGTCGAGCCGCCGACGTTCGACGACCCCCCCGACGAGGAGGCGTCGTCGGGGGACGCCGCCGGTGGGGGAGATGGCGGCGACGCCGAGTTGTCGGAGGCGGCCAAGCGCGTTCCCGCACACCTGCTCGAGCGGAGCCGTTCGGCCCGCGAGCGCTGGAAGGCCAAGCAGGGCGGCTGATCCCCGCTCATCGGGGCCGTCGCCGGGTGCGACGGGCCACGACCGGTCACACGACCGGTCACGACCGGCCACGACCCCGCACGGCACCGGGAGGTCGCGTACGCTCGCTTAGTGCTCAATTCCGACCTGACGCTCCACGAGGCCGCCGAGGAGCTCGGCGTGCACTACATGACGGCGTACCGCTACGTCCGGCTGGGGCTGTTGCCGGCGACCAAGGCGGGCGGGGCGTGGCGGGTGCGGCGCGACGACCTGGAGGGGTTCCGGTCGGGGACGCCGACCACCCCGGTGCGCGCCGGGCGCCGGGCGCCGTGGGCCGAGCGGCTCGAGTCGCGCCTGATCGCCGGTGATGCCCGCGGTGCGTGGGGTGTGGTCGAAGCGGCGCTCTCGGCGGGATCGGAGCTCGACGAGATCTACCTCGACGTGCTGTCGCCGGCGCTCGTGCGGATCGGCGAGAAGTGGGAGACCGGCGAGATCGACATCGCCATCGAGCACCGGGCGACCGGCATCGCGATGCGTCTCATCGGTCGGCTCGGGCCCCGGTTCGTGCGGCGCGGTCGCACCCGCGGCGCGGTGGTGCTCGGTGCGCCGGTGGGGGAGCGTCACGGGATCCCGCTGGCGATCCTCGCCGACCTGTTGCGGCTGCACGGCTGGGACGTGTCCGATCTCGGTGCGGACACCCCGGCCGCGTCGCTGGCCCACACCGCGGCCTCGACCGACGACGTCGTGGCGGTCGGCCTGTCGGTCACCAACCGCGAGAACCTCGCCGCGGCCGCCGAGGCGTGCGCCGCACTGCGGTCGGTCCGCCACGCGCCGTTGCTGATCGTCGGGGGGCTCGCCGTCGAAGGGGACGATCACGCCGTGGCCCTCGGCGCCGACCGCTACGCCGGGTCGGCCACCGCGATGATCGAGATCCTCGACGAGACGGTCGGGGCCTCGACGCCGACGCCGGTCCCGTCGCCCGGCGACGCCTGATCGCCGGGGCCTGATCGCCGGGGGTTGATCGCCGGGGGTTGATCGCCGGGGCCTGATCGCCGGTCGACGACGGCTGATATCGCCCGACGACGGCGGCGGATCGGCGGTGGAACGAACGTTCGTCGAACGCTAGGGTGGTGCGATGGGAACTCCCGTTCCGGTCGCTCCCGGTACCCCGCTGGCCGGTGCCGATCGTGACCGGTTGCTGCCGGTCGGCGAGCCTCTCGCGGGCGTCCTCCCCGAGGGCGGGCTCGTGCGGGGCCGGACGGTGGCGTGCGTGGGGCCGGCGGCCCCCACC
>SKSP01000103.1 GCA_007122945.1 Ilumatobacteraceae bacterium
CTCGGAGCGACCGACGGCCCGCCGATCCGGTGGGACGACGACTACGGCGCGCGCATCGGTGTCGTCCCCCGCTTCGGCACCGATGCCGACGTGCAGTGGTTCGAGGTCGACCCGTGCTACGTGTTCCACCCGCTCAACGCGTACGCGGACGACGACCGGGTCGTGTGCGACGTCGGGCGCCACGAGTACATGTGGCGCGAGTCGATGGACGACGCTCCGCCCGCGTACCTGCACCGCTGGACGTTCGATCTCGCCACCGGTTCGGTCACCGAGGAACAGCTCGACGACGTCGCGCACGGCTTCCCGCGCGTCGACGACCGCGTCGTGGGCCTGGCGCACCGCTACGGCTGGGGCGTCGCGCCCCGCCACGGCGGGCGACCGGTGCTCGCCGACGCCGGCGTGGTCGTGCGGTGGGACGTCGAGACCGGCAGCCAGGCCACGTGGGACTTCGGCCCCGACGGCTTCCCGGGTGAGTTCGTGTTCGTCCAGGACCACGACGCCGCTGCCGAGGACGAGGGCTGGGCGATGGGGTTCGTGCACGACGCCGGCAGCGACCGGACCGACCTGGTGATCCTCGACGCGTCGGCGCCGGGCAGCGAGCCCGTCGCCCGGATCCACCTGCCCCGTCGCGTGCCGTTCGGCTTCCACGGCAGCTGGATCGCCGACGCCGCGCTCGCGATCTGAGAACATGGTCCACATGGCGGGCGCGCCGACGCACGACGATCTGGCCGGGTTCGACCCGTTCGACCCGGCCACGCTGCAGTGCCCGTTCCCGCACTACGCGCGCATGCGCGACCAGGCACCGGTCCTCCGGGTCGACGGACTCGGGATGTACCTGGTGACCCGCCACGACCTCGTCCTCGAGGTCCTACGCGACCCCGAGACGTTCTCCTCGGGGTTCGGCGGGGTCGGCATGCCGATGCCCCGGGAGGACCGCGAGCGGATGGAGGCGGTGTTCGCCGACGGTTACCCGCGCGTGTCGACGATGCTCACCGCGGATCAACCCGAGCACACCCGCTATCGCCGGCTGGTGACGAAGGCGTTCACGCCGAAGGCGATCGCCGAGCTGGAGCCCGACATCCGACGCATCGCCGGCGAGCTCGTCGACGGCTGGATCGACCGTCCGTCGGTCGAGTTCGTCGAGGCGTTCGCCGTCCCGCTCCCGGTCCGCGTGATCGCCCGGGCGCTCAACGTCCCCGACGATCGGCTCGACGACTTCAAGCGGTGGTCGGACGACTCGATCGCCGGGATCGGGACGGCGCTGTCGATCGACGAGCGCATCGCCGCCGAACGCGGCGTCAACGAGTTCCAGCACTACTTCGCCGACCAGCTCGAGCAGCGCCGGCGACACCCCCGGGACGACCTGCTGACGAACCTGCTCGACGCTCGCGTCGATCACGACGACCCCGACATCGACGACAAGCGCCCGCTCGACGTGCCCGAGATGCTGAGCATCCTGCAACAGCTGCTGGTCGCCGGCAACGAGACGACCACGAAGATGTTGACCGAGATGATCCGGCTCCTCGGCGAGCACCCCGACGAATGGGCTGCGACCCGTGCCGATCCCGCGCGGATCGACGGTGTCGTCGAGGAGACCTTGCGGCTGTCGACGCCGACCCAGGGGATGTTCCGCCTGGCGACCCGCGACACCGAGCTCGGCGGCGTGCCGATCCCGGCCGGCGCACGACTGGTGGTCAC
Organism: Ilumatobacteraceae bacterium; assembly: GCA_007122945.1. Classification (GTDB taxonomy): domain Bacteria; phylum Actinomycetota; class Acidimicrobiia; order Acidimicrobiales; family Ilumatobacteraceae; genus SKSP01. The sequence goes on from SKSP01000103.1 coordinate 1,699, forward strand.
GTTCTCGGCGGCGAACCGCGACGCGACGGTCTTCGAGCAGCCCGACGTGTTCGATCCGGGGCGCGACCGTGTCCGTGATCACCTCGCGTTCGGCAAGGGCATCCACTACTGCCTCGGGGCCGGGCTGTCGCGGCTCGAGGCCCGGATCGCACTCGAGGAGTTGACGAAACGGATCGGGTCGTTCCGTCTGGCCGGTTCGAACACCTTCGAGTACCACCCGAGCTTCCTCCTGCGGGGTCTCACCCGTCTCGAGATCGAGCTGTCGCCGGCGAGTTGACGGCCCCGGCGGGGTGACCGACCCGGTCGTGTGATAGACGAGCGTCCGATGTCTCCCGGACGCATCGTCGCATTCGTGGTCGGTTGCCTCCTCGCGTTGCCCGGCGCCGGTCTGCTGGTCGGCGGCGCGTCACTCGGCCTCGCGGTCGCGACCCAGCGCGACGCCGACGGCTACTTCGAGGTCACCCTCGATCGGATCTCGACCGATGCGTACGCGGTGACGGCCGGCGACATCGCCTTCGACGCCGAGCCCGGCACCGCCGGGTGGGCCCTCGGCGCGATGGACGCCGACGTGCGGCTCCGCGTGACCGTCGCTCGCGACACAGGCGATGTGTTCGTCGGCATCGCCCGGTCCATCGACGTCGAGGCCTACCTCGACGACGTCGAGCACGACGAGGTCGTCGAGCTCGTGAACGGCCGGCGGGCGGTCACCGTCCGGTCGCCCGGCCAGCGGGCGCCGGTCGTGCCGACCGAGATGGTGATCTGGGCCGCCGAGGTCAGCGGACCCGGCACGGTCGAGGTGGTGTGGCCCGCGCAGAGCGGCCGGTGGGCGGTCGTGGTGATGAACGCCGACGCCGAGCAGGGGTTCGAGAGCGACGTCGAGGTCGGCCTGCGGCTCGGCTTCCTCGTGCCGCTCGCGATCGGCCTGTTCGTGGCCGGCGTGCTGGTGGCCGCCGGAGCGGTCGGGCTGATCGTCTGGGCCGTCCGCCGACGGCCTCCCGACGCCGACGGCTCCCGTGACGGTGATGCGGGTGGGGGCGTCACCGAGACCGCACCCGTCCCGACGAACGTCGTGGACGTCCGGGGTACCCCGCTGCCACCACCGCCGCCGCCGACGGGCCGTCCGCCCGGGGCCGCGGCCACGGCCACCGAGGGGACCGCGAGCGAGGAGGAGCGCTGATGGCCCGCGGATCTCAACGTCGGACGGCCGTCGCCGGTGGGGTCCCGACCCGGGTGGCCCCGTCGCCGAAGCACGGCCTGGGCGTGTTCGCCGCCCGCGACATCGCCGCCGGCGAGATCGTGCACGTGGCGCCAGTGATCCTGATGTCGGACACCGACGTGGAGATCCTCGACCCGACCCCGCTGCACGGACTCGTGTACGGCTGGGACGAGGGCTCGTCCGCGTTCGCGCTCGGCCTCGGCTCGCTGTTCAACCACGACTTCGAACCGAACTGCGAGTACCACCGACTCGACGCCGACGA